>JBDSLX010000133.1:0-5623 GCA_039916145.1 Verrucomicrobiota bacterium
GATGCGCAAAACAAAAGTTCCGCCGGTGTGGCGGGCGTAAAGCCAATTGAACAGCGCCGTGCGTGCGCCGCCGATGTGCAGAAAGCCGGTGGGTGAAGGAGCAAATCGAACGCGAGGTTTCATTGATAAATCCATTTAAATTTCGTAACTGATGCCGAGGAAAATTATCCTTTTTCCCAAATCCCGCAGAATTTCTTTGGCCGTTAAAATAAGGGCTGGAACCTGGTCGCGCGCCGCGTTCCAAAGCACTTCGTAATCAATCGAGTCGTAGCCGTGGCTGACACGGTTGCGCATTCCCAGGATCGCTTTCCAGTTGACGGATGGATAGCGGTTAAAGATTTCGGGAGGCAATCGCCGCACCGCTTCGCCCAAAACCTCCATTACTCGTTCCAGCGCAAAAGCCAGACGCCAGTCCGCACGGATTTCGGTGATAGACTTTTCCCGGCAGAGTTCCTCGGCGCGGTTCGCATAATCGATGATCTGCTGCAACGTCACTTTTGGATCATGGCTGCTCATAAATTTCAAGCGCCTCACCAAGAACGTCATTGCGAAAATACCGGCTCAAACTTTCTGGCGTATGAAGATCAATTTTGCGTCCCAGAATGTGCGCAAGCTCTTCATCCAAAACAAAAAATTCCCAGCCCGGAACTTGTCCGGGAAGAAACTCCACCAGCACGTCCACATCGCTGCGTTGCCGATCAAAATCTTTCCGCAGCACGGAACCGAACAATGAAAGTCTGCGGATGCCATGCGCGCGACAAAATTTCGCAACGGCTTCGCCATCAATTGAAATAGGCAGTTCGGCAACTCTCATTTTCTTAAGCGCACCATAGCAGCGGGCACCAGAATTCCAAGCGCTTCGTTGGCTTTTGCCTTTCACCGTAATCTTTTCCATTTTAACTTGGCCGCATGTTTTCTGTCCCCGATTACCACATGCACACGCCGCTTTGCCAACATGCCGTTGGCGAACCGGTCGAATATGCGGCGCGCGCCGTTGAAGTTGGCTTGGAGGAAATCGGTTTCTCTGACCACTCGCCGATGTTACGCGATGGTTTTGATAATTGGCGGATGCGCAATGACCAACTCGATGAATACGTCGAAAAAGTTCGCAAAGCGCAACGCGAGTTTCCCAAGCTACGAATCAAAGTGGCGCTTGAAGTGGATTATCTTCCCGGACACGAGGATTGGATTCGCGATCTGGCGGCGCGACATCCGTGGGATTATTTCATCGGTTCGGTTCATTACGTTTCAGATTCGTGGGCAGTGGATGACCCGACGAAACTTTCCGATTGGAAAAACCGCGATCCGTTTGAGGTCTGGTCGATTTATTTCGAGCGACTCACCATGGCTGCGGAATCGGGACTCTTTGAAATCATCGGTCACACCGATTTGCCGAAGAAATTTTGTTTCGTTCCGAAACAAGATTGTACAAAACTTTTCACGGGCTTTCTTGATGCAGCAAAAAAAACCGATACGGCCATAGAACTAAACACCGCTGGTTTGCGCAAAGATTGCAAAGAAATTTATCCCGCGCCAACGATTCTACGGTTGGCCCGTGAACGAGGCGTGCCGATCACTTTCGGTTCTGATGCGCACGCACCGAGCGAAGTGGGAGCTGATTTTGAAAATGCAATTCAGTTGGCGCAAAAAATCGGCTACACCCAAAGTTGCCGTTTCACCCAACGCAAACGTGAGATCATTAAAATCGGATAACCACCTGCCCCCGGCTGGTGCGGGGATATTAAGACCTTTGCAAAAGTCCATCTGGGCGTTGGTCTTCGTTTGCGTGTTTTGTTTGGCCCTTGTAGGCTGCAAAACAGGTTGAAACCATCGCCCAAAAAACATCGTGCATCGTTTTAATTTGAATTCGTATGAAATCTGCCGTTCAAACTATTCCCTTAAAAAGTCCGCCCACTTCCACTTTGGTGATGTGCGCTGCATTGGCCATTATTCCCATTGGCGATTTCGTTATCATGATGCGAATCGCGCCGCAGATGGTGGGGCTGCATGTATTCCTTAACGGTGGGATTCTTGCGCTGATTGTTTTCATCATAGTGTCGATTCGGAAAACGCGTTTTGAAATTTCCGAAAAGGGTCTGCGCATTCGCGGCGATATGTTCGGCCAGTTTTTTTCCTGGGTCGATCTCGATGTGGCAAACGCCAAACGAATATCTTTCGATGCTGAACCAGGACTGAAGCCGAAGTGGCGGACCTGTGGAGTCGGACTGCCCGGTTACGGCTCCGGTTGGTTTCGGCTGCACAACAAGAGCAAAGCCCTGATTTTTTTGTCGAACAAAAACGAAGCGATCTATTTGCCGACGAGAAAAGATTTTTCCCTTCTTTTGAGTTCCGCCGATGACACGGCACTTCTGAACGCGTTGAAAGAACACGGAGAACTTTCTAAATAGCCGCAGAACTCAGCTTGCTCGAACATCGTTGCACCACGACGCCCATCGCCATTCCAAAAATGGTGTGCGCAGCGAGAGTTGCCAGAATGAACGCCACCGAAATTGGAATGTTGAAAAATCCCGGATAGGGCGTGACCAACATTCCCAATTCGAGAACCAGCGCCATCAGAACTCCCCACGCCCAGGTTCGGCGCGAAGGGCAATTGACCATCGCCACATACATCACGCCAAAAGTAATTCCGTTGCTGAAATGGTAAATCCAACCGACGACATGCGCGGTGAGCGAATAGGTTGCTTGCTCAATCGGTTGACCCAAAATCATCGCGCCGAAGCGCGGGAAAACTTTGAAAAGATTCAGCGCCGGGAAAAAAACGTCGAGGCCCAGTGGTTTGGCGAAAACAAATGGCAGTCGGAAAATGTCGTAGGCAATGGCGGCGATGAACCCCGCCCGGATTCCCAGCCTAACGCCGCGCCACAATTGTTGATTTCCCCAGAAACGATCTGCCACAGCCATCGCGAACAACGCCATCAGCGCCGGGACGAAAACGAAAAAAGTGAATGTTCGCATCGGACAGAGCTGGTAAAAATCGAAGAGCAAACAAGCAATGGAGGTCGCTGCCAGAAGGAATACCACGCCACGGCCTTTTGCCGTCCAAAAATTTAATTGTTTGCGTGCTGGCATCGAACGGATTGAGAAAATCAGGAAAGCGCATCGAATCCAAGACATCGTTCAAACATCGTTGGCGAATCAAAACTAATTGTTCTATTGTCGCCACGACCCGATGGAGCAACGACATCCGACATTTCAAGAAGCATTTCGCTTTTGGCTGAAGCTGGGTTTCATCAGCTTCGGCGGGCCAAGCGGGCAAATCGCGATCATGCACGAGGAACTGGTGGAAAAGAAAAAGTGGATCAGCAACTCTCGATTTCTCCACGCGCTCAATTACTGCATGCTGCTGCCCGGGCCGGAGGCGCAACAACTGGCCATTTACATCGGCTGGCTTTTGCATCGCACCTGGGGCGGCATGGTCGCCGGCGCGCTCTTCGTCGTTCCTTCCGCCTTTATTTTGTGGTCGCTCAGCTTCGTTTACGTGACGTTCGGGAATATCGACTGGGTCGCCGCAATTTTTTACGGATTAAAACCCGCCGTGCTGGCCATTGTCGCTTCCGCCGTGATTCGCATCGGGCGGAAAGCTCTCCGGAACGAAGTTATGTGGACGCTGGCCGCGCTTGCTTTCGTCGCCATTTATTTTTTTAACGTTCCTTTTCCGCTAATTGTTTTGGGAGCGGCTCTTCTCGGTTTGCTGGGCGGAAAATTTTGGCCGAAAAAATTTCTGGTCTTCACTGATCATGATTCCAACAAGGAAAGTCAGCAAGCGACCTTGAATGAAAAATCCGATTCGCCAGCGCACACCAAGCCCTCACTCGCTCGCGCCCTCAAAGTTTGCGTCGTGTGTCTCTTGCTTTGGTGGATACCCGTTTTATTGCTGGCGAAATGGCTGGGCGCGGAACATGCCATTGTGCGCGAAGGAATTTTTTTCAGCAAAGCATCGATGGTTACATTCGGAGGCGCTTACGCCGTGCTGCCGTACGTCTCGCAACAAGCCGTGGAGAGTTATCATTGGCTCAGCGCCGGGCAAATGCTCGATGGATTGGGTTTGGCAGAAACCACCCCCGGCCCGCTGATCATGGTTTTACAATTTGTCGGCTTTCTCGGCGCGTGGAATCAACCTGGAAATCTTTCGCCACTCTTCGCCGCCACGCTGGGCGCATGCATCACCACCTGGACAACTTTCGTCCCGTGTTTTCTTTGGATTTTTCTCGGTGCGCCGCACATCGAACAACTTCGCGGCAATGTGAAACTTACCGCGGCCCTTTCCGCCGTCACTGCTGCCGTCGTCGGAGTGATTTTGAATCTGGCAGTGTGGTTTGCGCAGCATGTCCTCTTTCCGGCAACCGGCGGATTCGATTGGTTTGTTTTCGCGGTAGCGGTCCTAGCCTTCATCGGCATTTTAAAATGGAAGTGGAACATCATCGCCGTGGTTTTAGGCAGCGGCGTTCTCGGCTTGATTTATAAAAGCGCGTTTTAATTCAGAAAGATTGACGCGCAAAAAACGTGCGGCGACAGTTCCGTCCAGCGACATGACGACGGCCAATAAAATTACCATTTTCAGGATCCTGCTGGTTCCGTTTTTTGTGGTGCAATTTCTTTACTACGTTCGCACCGGGCGGGAATTGTATTGGCTCCTGGCGATGCTGGCTTTTGCCCTGGCCGCGCTCTCGGACGGTCTCGACGGGTACATCGCGCGGCGCTACAACCAAAAGAGCGAACTCGGCGCAATTCTCGACCCGCTGGCGGACAAATTACTTTTGTTTTCGGCGATTATTTTGTTGAGTTTTTACTCCGGCGATTATTTTGCGCGCATCCCTCTTTGGCTGACCGGAATTATTATCAGCCGCGACCTGATGGTATTGATTGGAGTGGCGGTGGTTCATATCATGTGCGGAAAAGTGGTCGTGCAAACACGCCTGTTGGGAAAATTGGCGACCGTTTTTCAAATGGGAACAGTGCTGTGGATTTTATTTAAATGGACCGATCGCGCTTTGCCGTTTTGGATATTTAGCGCGGCTTTTTTCACGGCGATCTCAGGCATGATTTGTGTTTTTGATGGAATCCGCCAACTCAGCGCCAGTCCGACCAGCGCTGCGACTAAAGATCAATAAATGTTTTTTCATATCCTGAATTTTATTATGCCCACCGAACCCAATCTCACGCTCAAGGAAGGGGACACTGCGCCCTCGTTCACCACCGCGACCAACGGCGGCGGTAAAATTTCGCTGGCCGATTTTAAAGGCCAGAATGTCGTGCTTTATTTTTATCCCAAAGATGACACACCCGGCTGCACGAAAGAAGCGTGTGCGTTTCGCGACCACTTTGCAGAATTCAGGAAAGGCGGGGCGGTGGTGTTGGGTGTCAGCACGGATTCCGGCAAGTCGCACGACAAATTTGTGGAAAAATTCAAACTGCCTTTCCCGTTGCTGGCCGATGACGAGAAAAAAATTGTGCAGGCTTACGGCGTGTGGGGTGAAAAGAAATTCATGGGCCGCAAATACCTGGGAACGCATCGCGTGACGTTTCTCATCGGGCCGGATGGAAAGATTAAAAAGATTTGGCCGAAGGTAAAACCAGAGGAACACGTGGCGGAAGTTTTAGC
>JBDSLX010000134.1:0-2379 GCA_039916145.1 Verrucomicrobiota bacterium
CGCTGTTGAAACAATTGTAATTACCGCTGATCACACCAATGGCGTTTACAAGATTAATCAACCGATTCACTGGCACGTTCAAACGCTCACCAATTTTGCGCCGGAAACGAAATTTGGTTACACGATCAAAAAGGGTGGTTTCACTATTTTGCAAAAAGAAAAACTCGCGCTGACCAATGGCGCGGCGGAAATCGAAATCGCTTTAGCCGAACCGGAAACCGTATTGCTCGAAATCAAAGCGAAACTGCCGGACGGAACTTCCATCAAAGCGCTTGGTGGCGCGGTTGTTGATCCACACAAAATCAAGCCTTCGCAGCCGAGTCCAAAAGATTTCGACACGTTCTGGAAATCCAAAATCAAGGAGCTAAAAAATATTGCGCCAAATCCGCAACTTGTCTCCGGTGAAAGCGACCGCACGAACACGCTCTATTGGCAGATCACGATGGATAATATTCGCGGAACTCATGTGCGCGGACAAATTGCCCGACCTGTTTCCGGGAAAAAATTTCCTGCCATGTTGATCGTGCAAGGTGCTGGCGTTTACGCGTTGCACACAAACTGGGTGACCTCTCCTGCATCGAAAGGTTGGCTGGCGTTAAATATCAGCGCCCATGACCTGCCCGTAACCGAGCCGGACGAATTTTACAAAGAACAAGCGGCAGGCGCGCTGAAAAATTATTGGGAAATGGGCAACGAGGATCGCGAGCAAAGTTATTTCCTGCGCATGTATCTCGCCTGTTATCGCGCGGCTGAATATCTCGCCGTGCGCCCGGATTGGGATGGGAAAACATTGCTTGTGATCGGCACGAGTCAGGGCGGTTTGCAATCGTTGCTGACTGCTTCACTGTATCCAAAAATAACCGCCGCGATTGCGCACGTCCCCGGCGGATGCGATTTGACGAGGCAACGTCTCGGCGACAGTCCAGGTTGGCCCGTGTTGTTTTTAAAAAACCCAAGCGCCGACACGAACAAAGTTTTAGAGACAAGTCGTTATTTTGACATTGCGAATTTTGCTTCGCGCATCAAATGCCCCGTCCTCGTCAGCGCCGGTTTGATCGATGAAGTTTGTCCTGCCGCTGGAATTTTTGCGGCCGTCAACCAAATCAAATCGCCAAAGGAAATTATCATTTTGCCGCAATCGGATCACATGGGAACCAACGATTCGCATCGCCCGTTTGCTCTTCGTTCCGCGTATTGGCAAACCGCGCTGCTCGCTGGAAAAAATGCGCCGGTAAACAAAATTCCCCCTGAGCCGGAGCAAGTCGTTGTGAAACCAAAGCCGTATTCCGGCGCGATTCGTAATCCGCTCATGGGATTTATCGGGCCGATCAATGGAAAACACGAATACGCTACACTCGCGCGTGAGTATGTGAAGTGGAACCAAATTGAAAATTCCGCGAGTGATGGCGTAGAAAAATTGCGCGCCTATTCGGACACGCATTGGTCGCACGTTGCGGAAAAGAATATCAAAATTATTCCGCGCGTTTTTCTGGAATGGCCGAAAGGTTCTGGTTCCGAACCTTATTGGCCGATTGATTCCTATTGGCCCGCTGATTTGCCGCGCGATTGGAACAGTGCGCAGTTCAAAGAACGCACCATTCGCATGATCCAGAAGATGGGTGAAGCGTGGGACAACGATCCGCGAATCGCATTTATCGAAATGGGAATTATTGGTCCGTGGGGCGAACAGCATCACCCGTCGCCCGATTTAGAAATGCAAAAACTTTTGGGCGACGCTTTTCAAAAAGCGTTTAACAACAAACTGGTGATGAATCGCTATCCGTGGCAATTCACGAATTATAATTTTGGCATTCACTGGGATTCGTTCGGCAATCCGGGTTGGGAAATGAAAATGCACGTCCCTGAATTCGAAGGATTGTTGGCGGAACGATGGAAAACGGTGCCGATGGGAGGTGAAATGGCGTTCGAGACTTACACCAATTCGCCGAAGCCGCGTTTCGGGAAAACGCCGACGGACGCAGTTTTCTCTCACGCCGACAAGCTCATTCAATATATTCGCCGCTGGCATTGGACCGAATTGGGTTGGGTCAGCAATTACGATGCAAAAAATTCCGTCGCAGCGAGAAATGCGGAGCGTGTGCAATCGGCGTTCGGTTACAGATTTGCTCTTGATGAGGTGCGTTACCAAGGTCGCACCGAACCGGGCGAACTGTTTAAAGTTTCCTTCGACGTGCGCAATCTCGGTTCCGCGCCCATTTATTTTAATTGGCCGGTGGAAGTTAGTTTGCTCAATCCTGCGACGCGCGAAGTCGTCTGGAAAGCGAACTTCAAAGACCTCGATATTCGGAAATGGTTGCCGGGCAATTTTTCCGACAAAGGCAAAGGTCGTCCGGTTGGCGACAAAGCGAACTTCGGTTT
>JBDSLX010000135.1:0-3313 GCA_039916145.1 Verrucomicrobiota bacterium
AATAAAATAGAGGACGTAAAAATTGCCGTGAACGCCGGGGAAGAAATTTATTTTCTGAATGAAATTTAAAAGCCACGGGACATACATCAAACCAAAGAGCGTGGTCGAGATGGCTAAAATTCCTGAAGTGCTCGTGTGGGAAACGAACTGGCGCAGGCAAAGGCCCAGCACGAAAAGAACGAGAAAACCAGTTTCAAAATCGTTGACGCGCGAAGGCGAACCGGAAATCCCCAGCGCGCCCGTGAGATGCAGAAACGTGAAAACCATCAGCATGATTCCCGCCGCCACGCCCCATTTTGGAAAACAGAGTACATCCCGTTTTTCAACGAGGCCGTAAAATTCCACGAGGCCAAATCCTGCCAACAAAATCATGATCAGCAGGAAAACATAATCGGCGATGAGTTTGTTCCCGGAAAACAAGGAACCGATCACGACGCTCCACAACACGAGCGAACTGAGCAACCGGCGGAAGAAAATTTTTCCTTTGGACGGCGACGAAGTGAGTTTGGGTGTCTCAGACATGTTGAATTGAAATTAAACTGCGCCAAATCTGCGATGGCGTCGCGCATATTCTTCCAGGGCTTCGTTGAACTGCGCTTTGCGGAAATCAGGCCAGAGCGTCGGTGTGACGACGAGTTCGGCATAGGAAATTTGCCAGAGCAAAAAATTGCTGATACGCAATTCGCCACTCGTGCGAATCAACAAATCCGGGTCAGGAAAATGGCGGGTGTAAAGATGTTGCGCAAAAATTTGTTCATTGATTTCGGCGGGTTCGATCACGCCTCGCTTTACCTTCGCAGCGATTTCTCGGACGGCATCGACGATTTCGGTGCGCGCTCCGTAGCTCAAGGCAAGAATCAGCGTCAGCCCATTATTTTTGGCGAGCGCGCTCTTGGTTTTTGCAAGTTGCTCCTGCACGAATTCGGGCAGGCGATAAATCTGGCCGATGACTTCGAGGCGAACGTTGTTGCGATTTAATTCACTGATTTCATTTTTCAGAAAGCGGGCCAGATATTTCATCAGCGTGTCCACTTCATCCTTGGGGCGGTTCCAATTCTCGACGGAAAAAGCGTACAGTGTTAAATATTTTACTCCGGCTTCACCCGCCGCACGAACGACGGCGCGAACGGATTCCACCCCGTTGCGGTGTCCCTCGACGCGCGGCAAATGTCGCTGCTTCGCCCAACGGCCATTGCCGTCCATGATGATCGCCACGTGCGCGGGAAGACTGGCTTGGGCTTGTGAACTGAGTTGTGCAGCGTGCGCGCTCACGAGTTTGGTTAAACAAAAATGGTTTGCGCGCGAGCGGGACCGACGGAAGCAATAAATAATTTCGCGTCGGTTAATTCCGCAATCGCTTTTAAATACGAGCGCGCTTTCGGCGGAAGATGTTTCCATTCACGCGCTTGATCGGTTCTAGTTTTCCAGCCGGGAAATTCGGCGTAGATCGGCTGGCATTTTGCCAGCACTTCGATGTCGTTGGGAATGTAATCCAATCGCGTTGCGCCAAATTTGTAACCAATGCAAACTTTGATGGTGTCGAGTGTGTCGAGACCGTCGAGATTCGTGACGGCCAGTTCGTCAATGCCATTGACCATCGTCGCATGGCGCGTGGCGACAGAATCAAACCAACCGCAACGCCGGGCGCGTCCGGTGGTCGCACCAAACTCGCGGCCCATGTTATGAAGCATGTCGGCGATCTCGTGATTTTCGGTGGGCAACGGCCCTTCGCCGACACGAGTTGTGTATGCTTTCATAACTCCGACCACACGATCCATTCGATTGGGAGCAACGCCTGACCCGGTGGACGCCCCGCCTGCCGTCGTGTTCGAGGAAGTGACGAATGGATAAGTGCCATGATCGATATCAAGAAAAGTCCCTTGCGCGCCTTCAAACAAAATATTGGCTTTGCGACGAGTCGCTTTGTGCAAATACACCACGGTGTTTGTCACGAACGGTCTCAAACGATCTCCCGCTTTGCGATAGGCCGCATGAACTTTCGCAAACGACAGCGGTTTTGCGCCAAAGGCTTTTAAGACTTCGTTGTTCTCTTTGATTCGAATTCGAAGCAAAGTCTCGAAGCGTTCCGGGTTGACGAGGTCGATCATCCGCAAACCGGTTCGCGCAGCTTTGTCTCCATAAGCCGGGCCGATGCCGCGCTTGGTGGTGCCGATTTTATTTTTCCCTTTTAAAATTTCGCGCTGTTCGTCCAGTTCGCGATGATAGGGAAAAACGAGGTGAGCCGTTTCGCTGATAAAAAGATTTCTATCGACGCGAATGCCTAAACGATTCAACCCATCAATTTCTTCAACCAGATTTATCGGGTCGATGACCACGCCGTTGCCGATGACACAAATTTTTTTGGGCCGCAGAATTCCGGAAGGAATCAGGTGCAGGACATATTTTTTTTCACCGAGAAAAACTGTGTGGCCAGCGTTGTTGCCGCCTTGAGTGCGAACGACTATGTCGGCTTGCTCAGTCAAAACATCGATGATTTTGCCTTTGCCTTCATCGCCCCATTGAGCGCCCACTAAAATTGTATTGGCCATAATTTAAACTGTCCGTTGCGCCAGAAGCATCCGGCGCAATAAAAATCCCCGACTGTAAACGTCGGGGATGCAAAAATTATTGGGCGCGAACAATATTTGCAAGGGTGGATTCCAAAATCAATTGCGGGAAGTTGGCGACCCTAACCAGTGCGAGTTTAAATCAAATTCTGGGTTGCTTGCGAGAATTTGATTTACTGCGGATAGCCGCGCCGCTTATGGCGGAAATCCCATTCAGCAGAACCGCATTGCCAGTAAAACCAATAGATTTCACTGCTAATAGACAGTCCCTTCCCTTGTTAAAACTATAACAATTGAAAGGAACTGCGTCTCAGGCACGCTATTATTTGCAGAGTTGTGTGGCAAAGCCCGTTTGAACCGCGAAAGTTGCGTAGAACAGCATTACAGCGTTAGAAAGCCCTATCGTGAGCAATTCATTGAATGAGAAAACGACAAGCAAACCGAGGAAAGCGCGGAGTTCAAAAGCACACCCGCTCAGAGACGTGTTAAATCCAAAGCAGCAAGCGTTCATCGCTGCTTACATTTCAAACGGCTGGAACGGGACACAGGCAGCGATTTCGGCTGGCTACAAGCATCCTTCCGTCGTTGCCAGCCAGCTTTTAAGAAAACTTAAGGTTCGCAACGAAATTGACGCTGCTTTACGCAATCACCAACTCTGCGCTTCCCAAGTGCTTGCGCGACTCTCCGAAATGGCAAACGCGAGTATTGGCGATTTCATGGATAACAATGGAGACGTTGCTTTATCG
>JBDSLX010000136.1:0-1544 GCA_039916145.1 Verrucomicrobiota bacterium
CTGCCCACGCTGGAACCGCGCGAGCAGGAAATTTTGCGCAGCCGTTTCGGCTTCGGCGGTGACGAGGAAAAAACATTGGAAGAGATCGGGAGAAAATTCGGCGTGACGCGCGAACGCATCCGGCAGATTCAAGAAATCGCGCTGGCTAAATTGCGTGAGAAAATTGCCGAACTGGAAATGATGAGCGTGGCGGAATAACAGTTTAAGGAACCAAAACTATTTTGCCAGAAGCGCCTGGTTCCAAAACGGCTTGGTGTGCCTGAGCTGCCTGGGCGAGGGGGAACTCTTTTCCAACGACCGGACGCAAACTGCCATTTTCCAAACCCGCGTCGATGGAACGATAAATCGCGCTGGTTTCATCTTTCGTTGCGTTGGACAAAACCATTCCTAAAATCGCCGCGTCACGCGACATCACATCGCGCGGATTGATTTCAACCTTGCCGCGACTTCCGATCACGACGACGCGACCGCTTTTGGCGAGCGCGGGCAAATCTTTTCCGAGATTCACATTGGCCAACATTTCGAGAATTATGTCGAAGCCGCCTTTTTTGGTTTGCGCGACTGCCTTTTCCAAATAGTCGGGAGCCCGATGATCGAAAACGTGATGCGCTCCGTTTTTCAGAACCAGTTCGCGGCCTCGCTCTGTTCCGCCGGTTGCAAATACCGTCAGACCGGCAGCGCGGGCGAATTGCACAGCGGCTGTTCCCACTCCGCCGCTCGCGCCATGAACCAAAACGGTTTCGCCTGCGACGGCTTTGGCGCGTTGGAACAAAGCGCGATAAGCCGTGGCGTAAGGGGTGTTGATCGCCGCGCCTTGAGCGAAAGAAATTTTTTCCGGCAACGCATGAACATCATTCACTTCGCACAACGCAAATTCTGCGTAAGCGCCGGTGGAAGTTCCTGAAATATAAACTCGATCACCGACGCGGGCGGATTTCACATTTGCGCCTAAGGATTCAATTACGCCTGCTGCATCTTTGCCGGGCGTGTAGGGCAGTGTGGGAAGAACCGCATACGCGCCAGAGCGAATGTAAGTTTCGACCGGATTCACGCCGACCGCTTCGACTCGCACGAGGATTTGATCGGCGTTTGGTTGAGGTGTTGGAACCTCTTCGAGCTGCAAAACTTTCGGCTCGCCGAATTGATGAACGCGAATGCTTTTCATGTTTTTTTATTTGGGCGACGCGGCAGCTTCGCCCTACCGATTTTATGGTAGGGCCGCGCTGCTGCGCGGCCTTGTTATTCTCGAATCCAACGTTTCGCTTTCATTTCAAAACGCGGCAAAGTTCCTGGAGCAACGACCAGCACCGGCACCCGCAGACTGAAAATCGTTTGCAACTCTTTGGCGATGCGAGTTGCCAGGTTGTCTGGATCTTTGCAGTCGGATTTTGTTTCGATGCGAAGCGACAATTCCGTCATGCAATTTTGCGTCGTGACGCTTGCTTGAAATTCGGCAATGTCCTCGCAACGGCGGAGAACATCTTCGATGGCGGAGGGATGAATGTTCACCCCGCGCACGACAAACATGTCGTCGGTTCGACCCA
>JBDSLX010000137.1:0-6565 GCA_039916145.1 Verrucomicrobiota bacterium
GGGCCGTCTTCGATCCATCCGACATTGCTCGCGCCCGCGATCCACATTTTGAAATCGCGTGCGACGGGCTGATAACTATCGAGCCAAAGTTTTCCGTACGGTTCCCGTGCATTGTCGTGATCGGCGGGCATCGCCCAACTGCACGGCGAAAGAATCATTTGCGCGCCCATCAAACCGAGCGTGCGGCTGATCGATTGCCCGGGCGCGAAGGCATCAGCGCAAATCATGACGCCAAAAGTTCCCAGCGGCGTCTCGATCACTTCCAGATGATCGCCGCGCGAATAAAGATTTTGCGCAATATCCAATTCGTGAATTTTTCGGTGGCGCAAGATGATTTCGCCTTTCGGATCGATCAACACGGCGGAATTGAAACTTTTCTCCGACGCTTTCTCCACCAAACCCGCACAAACATAAATTTTATTTGTGTTCGCCGCGTCGCAAAGAATCGAACACGAAATGTCCGACGGAATTTCGTCCGCCTCGGTCTTCGCGGAAAAATGCGTCCAGCCCAAAGTGAGTGCTTCAGGCAGCAGCACGATTCTCGCGCCCGCCCGCGCCGCGTCGGCGATACATTCAACCGCGCGTTGAAGATTCTGCATTTTGCGACCCGGCAGAACGAGCATTTGCGCGAGGGCCAATTTAAATGGGTTACTGTGCCGCGGCGCATTCATTGGTGGACTGGAAAATAAAAAAACGGCCGAGTGACCTGCGCCAATCGACCGTTTGTGAAATGAGCCGGATTATTTCGGAGCGGCTTCTTCTGCCTTGGGAGACTTAGGATTGCACTTTTCGCAAACTTTTCCTTCCTTGGTCGCTTCGACGCAACACTTATGGTCACAGGTTTCACCCGCTTTTATTTTTTTGTCGCAGCAACTGCCCGCTACAACTTTTCCTTTTAATTTCTTCTCTGCTTTTTTCTCGTCTGCCATTGATGAACTAATAACCAATGCAAACGCGCACGCCGCCACCGCTAACAATTTGATAAGCTTCATATTTGACCTTTGAGTTGATTCAATCCTGCAACCATTGTTCCCAATGGCGACTCAGCCCGGGACCGGAGAACAGGTTTGAAACAGTCCTTTTTTACAACAGCTCCAGCGATTTGTCGATAGGCGTTTGGATGACGATTTGAAAGGAATCCAACTCACGGATTCGATTCGCGTGAATGCACTCTGCAACTTAGAAATCGGCGACCGGCACGTCGGAAACTTACGCCAGCCTGCGGTTTGCATTGACCGATCAATGTTGGCGCATTTAATTGCCACGCATGATTCCAGTTCCGCCAGCGCTTGAAAAAATTCTTTCCGAAACGACGGAACTCAAACAGGCGTATCTCGTCGGCGGTTGTGTGCGTGACGCGTTGCTGGGAAATCCTTGCAAAGATTTCGACATCGAAGTTTTTGGGCTGAGTTACGAGCAATTGGTCAAAGCGCTTTCGCGTTGGGGCAAAACCGATTTGGTCGGACGTTCCTTTGGTGTGGTGAAATTAACCGTGGGCGACGGACATGCTTTCGATTTCACCATTCCGCGGCGCGATTCAAAAATCGCTCCTGGTCACAAAGGTTTTCAGGTGGAGTTTGATTCTGCGCTCACTCCGAAAGACGCTGCGTCCCGTCGAGACTTCACCCTCAATTCGCTGATGTATGATCCGCGAGCGAATGAATTGCTCGATTTATTCAATGGCGTTTCTGATTTGCGGAATAAAATTTTACGTCATACCAGCGCGGCATTCACAGAAGATCCGTTGCGTGTCCTGCGGGGAATGCAATTCGCCTCGCGATTCGATTTGAAACCTGCGCCGGAAACCATCGAGCTTTGCCGAAAAATTAAATCCAGCTTCAGCGAATTGGCTGCCGAGCGCATTCGTGAGGAATGGTTCAAGTGGGCGGAGAAAAGCACGACGCCATCGCGCGGATTGAAATTTCTCGTCGAGACGGGATGGATTGAACATTTCCCTGAAATCAAAGCGCTCATCGACGTTCCGCAAGAACCGGACTGGCATCCCGAAGGCGACGTGTTCATCCACACCTGCCATTGCTGCGACGCGTTGGTGAAACTCCCCGAATGGAAAAATGCGGACACCGAATCGCGCATTGTTTATTCGCTCGCCATTCTCGCGCACGATTTCGGCAAACCGACGACCACGCATCGCGCCTTAAAAGATGGTGTCGAACGAATCGTTTCTCCCGGCCACGAAAGTGCGGGCGTGCCGCTCGCAGAAAGTTTTCTGGAACGAATCAACTTGCCACTGGCCGTTCGCGCAAGGGTCATTCCGCTGGTCGCAAATCATCTGGCGCATTTCCAAACTGTGACCGACCGCGCGCTCCGTCGTTTGGCCAAACGTTTGGAGCCAGAAAATATCCACGGTCTTTGCGTCGTGATGACCGCTGATTCTATGGGCCGTCCGCCGCGTCCCGCCGTTGTTCCTGAAAATGTGAAAACCCTTTTGGCGCGCGCCCACGAATTAGAAATCCAATCCAGCCCGCCCAAACCCATTTTGTTGGGACGACATTTGATCGATCTTGGAATGTCACCGGGAAAAGAAATGGGCCGAGTTCTGCACGCTGCATTCGAGGCGCAATTGGAAGGAAGTTTTTTTGATGTGCCGCAAGCCTTGCGCTTGTTGGATGAGCAGAAAGAAATTGAGTTGTCTGCGGAAGTGCGGGAAAAATTACGACATACCTGAATATGCACAAAAAACTAAAATTCATTTTGAGCGCGGCGTGTGGCGTCGTGATATTTTTAGCGTCAGAAAGTTTTGCCGCTGAAAAGAAACTCGATCCGGCGCGTTGGGAAAAAACGATTCAAGCTTTTGAAGCCAGCGACAAAACCAATCCGCCACCGCAAAACGCGAACCTGTTTATTGGCAGTTCCAGCATCCGCAAATGGACGACGCTTTCCGAGGATTTCCCAAAATACAAAGTGATGAATCGCGGTTTCGGTGGATCGGAAATGGCCGATTCAGTTTATTTCTTCGACCGCATCGTCAAACCTTACAAACCAAAGATGATCGTGGTTTACGCGGGTTCCAATGACATCGCTGCGGGGAAAACGCCGGAAACTGTTTTTGAAGATTTCACCAATTTCGTTGCGAAAGCGCACGCCGAATTGCCCAAGACGCGCCTCGCTTATATTTCCATCGCGCCGAATCCATCGCGTTGGAAAAAAGTTGAAGAATTCAAAACCGCAAATCAACTCATCAAAGATTTTGCAAAGAAAGATTCCAAAGTGGAATTCATCGACGTGTTTCCCGCGATGCTCGGCGAAGATGGCAAACCGAAGCCGGATATTTTTCTGAGCGACAATCTGCACATGAATCCGAAAGGCTACGCGATCTGGACACCGATTGTGCGGCCGTATTTGAAGAAGTAGATCAGTTTCAGAGGCGAATCTTTAGTTTAAACTCTTCGCGGAGAGCCAATAATGCCTCCGCATTACCTTTAGCATCATCAACAGGATTATGAGTATGGCGCGTTCTACGGAGGTGTTTGAAGTTTTGGGTCGTGTCTTTCACAATTCCTTTGTAAAGCGAACCCAAATTCGTGGAGGAAAAGCCGAAAGGATTGGAACCTGTAAAATGGTGGAAATACCAATTGATGAATTGCCAATCAAATCCATTGTTGTCTGAAATGAACATTGGACGGTTGCTGGAATTCTCAGAAAGCCAGACTCCAAACTGACGCATGACAGATTCTGCGTCTGGAAATTTCAGAACTTCATCCCGAGTGAAACCACTGACAGCAAGAGCATCGGGAATCCAGCGTTCAGAAATCGGCTTAAGCTTGCCGTAGAAGGTTTTTGAAAGCGTTGGTTCAACAACAATTGCCCCAAAACAAATCATCGAAAAATCGCCGGGGATCGGACCATCGGATTCAATATCAACCATTATGTAACTCATATAGAAAGCTGTTTGAGGCTGGCTCAACCGCCATGTGAGCCGAATAAGACGCGATCCATCATAATTTGGGAAGATTTATTGTCTTGAATTCTTAGTCGCTCAATCTGCTTTCCAAGCTCCGTTAGGAGCGAAATATTTGTAGAAACGATTTTCAGAACAAAAATTAGCTCCGTAGGAGCGACATCATCCTATGTCGCTCCTACGGAGCTTGTGTTTCACCAGAAATGATTTCTACAAATAGGTCGCCCCTTTGGGGCTTGTCTGACATGAAGCGTTCGTTTCAGTTTTCACGTTTTCAAATTCTCCAACTCCTCCCAACGAGCATACAGTTTCGCGATTTTTTCTTTTGTCGAATTTAACTGCGCTTGAAGTTTCGCGTGTTCTTCGTGGCGTTTGTAAAAATCTGGTGCGGCGAAGATGGCTTCCAATTTGGCGAGGTCGGCTTCGGCGGCGTGAATCGTGGATTCCATTCCGGCCAGTTCCTGTTGCTCTTTGAATTTCAGTTTGCGCGGTTTGGAAGAACTTTCGTTGGTGGAAACGGATTTTGATTTGGGTTCGACGGAGTCTCGCCCTACCGGAAGTTGAGACTGCGCGGCGGCTTTGGCTTTTTTCTCCAGATAATAATCGTAGTCGCCGACGCTTTGCGCGATTTGGCCGTCGCCTTCAAAAACAACCATGCTCGTGCAAACGCGGTCGAGAAAATAGCGGTCGTGACTGACGACCAACACGCAGCCGGGAAATCCAATCAACGCTTCCTCCAACATGCGCAACGTCGGCAAATCCAGATCGTTCGTCGGCTCGTCGAGAATCAGGAAGTTGCCGCCGTTTTTCAAAATGCGCGCGAGCAACAATCGGCTCCTCTCACCGCCGGACAGATAACGCACTTGCGCCATGATCCGGTCTTCGGGAAAAAGAAATCGCCGCAGATACGCGCGCACGGAAATTTTCTGGTCACCAAACTGCACGACTTCGCTGCCCTGACCGAGTTCGTCGAATACAGTTTTCTCCTCGTCGAGCTGCATCCGCGATTGATCGACGTAATTGAATCTTGTCAGGTCGCCGATTTTCACCGTGCCTTCGGTGGGTTGGAGTTGGCCGAGAATAATTTTGAGCAACGTCGATTTGCCCAAGCCATTGCGCCCGGCAACGCCAACCTTGGAACCGGCTTCAAACTTCAGCGAAAGTTTATCAAAAAGTTTTCTGTCGCCAAGCGTCATGCCGACATTTTCTAAATCCACAACACGATTGCCCAGCGGCGGCGGCGGCGGGATGACGAGATCCACTTCCATTTCCTGCGGAGGCGGACCTTTGCCCGCCACGTCGAAATAACGGTCAAGTCGGCTCTTGGATTTCGTCGTGCGCGCTTTCGGGCCGCGCCGAACCCAATCCAATTCGCGGCGCAAAAAGTTTTGCCGTGACTGTTCCTGTTTCTCTTCGCTCGTTTGCCGCTCGGCTTTGGCGAGAAGATATTCGGTATAATTTCCCTCGTAAGAAAACATTTGTCCGTTCGACACTTCGACAATGCTCGTCGTGATGTGATCGAGAAAATAGCGGTCATGCGTGACGACCAAAAATGCGCCGGTGTAAGCGAGAAGAAATTCCACGACCCATTCGATGGATTCGGGATCGAGATGATTTGTCGGCTCGTCGAGAATCAAAAGGTCGGGATGCGACACAAGCGCCTTGGCCATCGCGACGCGCCGCTTCTCGCCGCCGGACAAAGTTTTGATGTCGCGCGCGCCATCGGGCGTGTTGAGGTGCGACATCGTTTCCTTCACGCGCGAATCAAGCGTCCAGCCTTCGAGATGCGCGATGCGATGTTCCAGATGATCGCCGCGTTTGGAGTGCGCCGGGAGATTTTCGAATTCATGAATCAAATCGAGAACGTATTGTCCGCCGGACAAAACATTTTCAAAAACCGTTTTCGTTTCGTCCAAAGTGAATTCCTGCGAGAGATAGCCGAACGTCAATTCCTTCGAGCGCACAACTTGGCCGGCGTCCGGCTCCATGATGCCGGCGAGAATTTTCAGGAACGTCGATTTGCCGGTGCCGTTGCGTCCGACCATGCCGATGCGGTCGCCTTCGCGAATCGAGAGCGATGCTTTGTTCAGAATGTTCTGCTGGCCAAAACCAATTTCGATTTCGGACGCAGAAATGATTGTTGCGGAATTTTCAGACATTTTCGGAATGGGTGGCTGCGGCTACTGCGATGGTGCGGGATTACGGCAGATGCAGGACTTGTTTGACGGCTTGCTCAATGGCTCTCAGATCCTGAGTTGAAACGGCTCCGCTGCGATTCACAAAACGTGATTTGTCCACGGCGCGGATTTGGTCAATCACCGCCACGGAATCTTTTCCAGCGCTTGGGATGGGGAGGATAATGGGCGGCGCCGATTCGGGCGAAGAACTGAGCGGGATAATCACGGGGGTGGAACGAAAGCGGTTAATTTCATTAGCGGAAATGACCACGCACGGGCGGCGTTTTTTAATTTCACGACCAACAGCGGGATCGAGGTTGATCCACCAGATTTCACCGCGCTCAACTTTCATAGCCATTGAGCGCTTCCCACCCTTTCATGTCACCAGTTACCTTGTGGAGTGCGTTGGCTTTCTTGGCGGCGTCTTCCAAAACATTACCGGAAACTTTAAGTTTTTTTTCCAGCGCCT
>JBDSLX010000138.1:0-4933 GCA_039916145.1 Verrucomicrobiota bacterium
TTGCGGCTGAAGGCGAGGAGTTGGCTGGTCAAAGCGGCGGCGCGGTCAGCGGATTTTTCGATTTGCTCAATGGTGTCACGGTTGCCGTCGCCGGAAGGGAGCCGATTCAAAAGCAGACTGGTGTAGCCGATGATGGCTTGCATCAGGTTGTTAAAGTCGTGGGCGATGCCGCCGGCGAGTCGTCCGATGGCTTCCATTTTTTGCGACTGGCGCAATTTTGTTTCAAGGCTGAGACGATCGGTCGTATCGCGCGAAACCACGACGACTTTGCTGGCTTCCCCTGCTTTATCCTTGACCACGCTGCCTTGCGATTCGACGTAACGGATGGTTCCGTCCGGACGAATGAAACGGAATTCAGCGCGTTGACCGACGCCGCTGGAAACCGTTTCCTGGAAAATGCGTTTGATGTTTTCACGATCCTCGGGATGAATTTCCGCGAAAGAATTTGTGCCGACCAATTTGGACGGATCTCCGAGGAGAGCAGAATACGATGGGCTGTTGTAGAGACGTTTTCCTTCTCGATCCAGAACGGCAATCATGTCGGTCATGTTTTCCGAAATCAGGCGGAAAAATTCTTCGCGCTCGCGCAAGGTTTCTTCGAGTTGTTTCCGCGCGGTGATGTCATGGACAACCGACTGAAATTCCTGCGGATGGCCCTGCTCATCGAACAAAGCGTGAATGGTGCATTGATGCCAAACCAATTCGCCACTGGACAAAAGTAATTTGTTATCGAAGGAGAGAATGGGTTGTTGCGGAGTCAAGGTGGCAAAAACGCTGAGAGGGATTTCGCGATCTTCGGTGGGCAATGTCGGCATGAAAGAAGTTCCGATTAATTGTTCCCGAGTTTTTCCATAAAAAGTGGAATAAGCTTTATTCACAAAAACAATTCGGCCCTTCAGGTCGAATCGGCAAATCAAATCCATTTGGTCTTCCACAACCGCGCGATAACGTTTTTCACTCTCTTGCACAGAGCGAACAGCGCTTTCTCGCTCGGTGGCTGCCGCCGCCAGCAACAGGTTGCTGATGGCCAGAATTCCGATGTAGCTTCCGATCAACATCAAACTTTCAGTTTCATTGGTGGTGACAAATGGACCATGTTTTCGCAGCAACGCATAGATGGCGACGGCGGAAACAATCAGCGTGCCGGTGGTGGCTCCGCGTTGGCCGAAACGAAGCGCTCCCCAAACGAGAAATGGGTAAGGCAAATAGGCCAGCGGATAATTTTGAATCCCATAACCAAACCATGAATTGAACGAAATCCCTGTCCCAAAAACCAAGCCAGCCGCGCAGACCAGGGCTTCGCCGATTAAACTCGGTTGCCAGCGAATTATGGAAGGCGAACCCCAGGTCAAAATGAGCGGAGCGATGACCAGGGCCGACAAGGCGTTGGGAACCCACCATACAAGGATGCTGGAAAATAAATTTTCCCAACGAACTTCGCCGCTATAGCAAAGGCTCACGACACTAAAGGTGGCGTTGACGCTCGTTCCCAAAAGGCAGGCCAGGACAATGAAGCCAGCGACATCGCGCACCCGCTCCATGGAGGCGCGAAACTGAACCAGGCGTTGCAACAAATAGGCGCAGACCAACGCGCCGACCGTATTGCCCAGCGCCGTTCCCCACGTGAAAAATCCGCTGGGGCTTCCACTCCAGAAGGTGAAGAGAATCGCGCCCAATGCGACGCCCGGCCAGAATTTGTATCCGAAGAGAAGAATGGCTGCGAGTGCGATGCCCGAAGGCGGCCAGACGAGGGAAATGGTACCGGACATGAAAGAGGATTCTTTTCCCAGCAAGCCGCCCATGAAATAAAAGGCGATGAGAATGACCACGCGGCTAAAAGTGCTCAGGCCGGGTAAATTCATCTGAACCGCACGATACGAAATCGAACGGATATTGAAAGGCGTTTTTCGAAACTTGCGAAAAAATAGAATTTCACCAACGAAAATAAAAAGGCCGGTTCGTTTTGGAACCGGCCTTCATGGAATTGAAGAGGATTGTTTATTTTTTATGGCGCCGGCGGAATGATTGTCCGGCGAGGACGACTGCGCCTAAAATTGCCAGAGCTACCGTGGAAGGTTCGGGCACATAAGTAATCGCCAAACCATTCCCGCCATCCACCAACGAAATCAGAAATTGTGAATTGCCGTTCACCGGATTGCTAAATCCGTTCGTCGTAATGTTGAAGGCGCTTTCCTGAAAGCCGATGATTCCGCCGGTAGTCGTCAGAAAAGTCCATTGGTAAGTAGAATTAGGATTGAAATTGGCGGCATTGCCCGGGTTATTTCCAGAAATTGAAGTCAGATCAATGCTAAATTGGTTTCCTGAATTAAGAGCACTGAGATCCAGAGTGCCGTTGATGGAAATTAAATCCCATCCCGTTCCTGCGGTAGAAGCAGCATCTTTGACTTCAAAAGTCATGGCGGCTCCACCATTCCAGATTTCATTACCGGTTGTGAGTGTTGCAACTCTTTGAGATCCGGTGGCACTGCCGGGAGAAATTCTGCCGGGGGTATTCAACGTTAATCCGCCGGTGATAATTCCATTTCCGCGGAGAGTTCCTGAATTCACGACCACACTGCCCGATCCAGTGGCGCTGCCAGTGGTATTATTAACTAAAACACTGCCGCCATTAATTGTCATTCCACCGGAGAAAGTATTGGCTGCGGAGAGAGTTAACGTGCCGTTGCCGGTTTTGGTCACGGAACCTGAACCGCTAATAATTCCTCCCACGGAAGTGCTCGCTGCGCCGGTAATGGTTAAAGGAAATCCAGCGTTATTGATGTTCCCGCCGAATGTCAGATTCCCCATATTCGCGTTCCAGGTTTGGGCACCCGCCAGAGCCAGAGACGTGTTAATAATTTGCAAAAGTGAACCGTTATTCACGATTCCATTGCCGACCGTCAGTACCGAAGTGCCTCCCAGCGCATAGGCCGAAGCTCCAAGGTTGAAGACAAGGTTGGAAATCGCCGATGGAACATCGACCAAAGGGGTCACGCTGCCGGAAGTTAACCCGAAAGCCGCTGTATCATTTGCCCCGGGAATGCCATTGGGAGTCCAGTTTTGGGCTCTGTTCCATATGTTTCCGTTTGCCCCCGTTCCGAAAAAGGTGTTTGTCGCAGCTTGCAGCCAAGAACCGGCAAACAACATCGTTAATAACAGAAATCCGCATTGAAATTTTTTATCAATCACCAAAATTCGTTGGATTAATTTCATATATTCTTGTCTGACTGATTATTCAAAAGGTTTGACGCGGGAGTTTTTAGCAATTCCAAGACCGTTCAGCAAGAGAAATTGTGAATAACTTTGTGGATAACTTTCTTCGGGCTGTGGATAACTTCTTGTCGGAGTGCTTTTCTCGACTGAAATGGTGCGCGGTAGAGGGTTAGAACCTCTGGCTCCTACCGTGTCAAGGTTGGGTTAATCCGGGCGCGTTGGCATGGTAAACCGGCTTAATCGGCTCTGCTATGAACTCTTAGGCGCAAGATGAGAATTCCACAATTTTGCCGCACAGGCTGACTGACATCAGGTTCGGGTTGATTCCAATTTTCGGTGGCCAAGGACAGGAATGCGCTGTTGCAAGCGGGGCAATTTACAGGCTGATCGCAAAGCTCAACTGGTGTTTCAACGCACACCGCAGTTGGTGCAAACCGCTTCAAAATATTTCTCCGCGCCGGTCAATTTGTGAATAAGTAATTAACAACTTGATGTTTACGACAAATTTAACAGATCATTTACGCACTTTGAAATCCATTTTTGTGGACAAGTGGAACCGGAAGGCAAAAGTGTCTGGTTGCTCTCAGGAGAAACGGGACCGTGATTGCCTGGGGAAATAACAGCCAAACTTATTTTACTTTCTAATATTCATGAAAAATGCACGGGCAGGCAAATCATCATTCAAGCGTTCGCGTGTGAGTGAATTGACGTTGCGGCACGAGCTTGAAGTTATGGACGTTAAAGCGGCGTTTCATTCAGCGATCAAAAATACAAAACATCTTTCCGCCAAATAATTCCGCACATGGCCGTTGCTCAATCAGTTTGAAGCTTTTCGCAATCGTTTTGTCTCGTCTGTTCACACTCGAATGCCTCTGACCGTTGCACCGAACAATTATGACGCGTGGCTGGACTATCAGAACAATGCGCATGAAACCGAGGTGCCGCAGGATTTATTCTCGCCGATCGAAAACCTCCAAAAAATTCCGGACGCCGCCACACGCGACCTCGCCGAAGCCATGCTAAAAATCACGCTAAGCCATCAAATCATGCACAACCTCCCGGCAGCCGCGTTAAAATCGCGAGAAACAATTGCCTCGGAAAACTAATCCTCGAAAACCATTTGCCTCTGCATTACATCTCGCCCAACAAATGAACAATCCGGGGCTAAAATCCGTGACTCGCGAAGAATTGGATTTCGTTCTGAACTGCGACATCAAATCTTGCCTTGGCCCTCGCGCCCACGAAAGCTCTCGCCAAACCCGCCAACAAAATGGCGAAGAAAACCCGCAGTGCAACGGCGACTTCCATCTTACCAATGACTGCCGGCCCGGATCGTGGCGTCTGCTAAGACATGTGGCTGTGCGCGGGCATCCTGTGGCTACCTGCCAAGGCGTGCGTTACGGTTGGCGCAATCGGAAATACTGCTGCGGCGATGCCGGCGTGTTCGAGATGTAGAAAACGCGGTTGCCATTGTTCGTAACGATATTGTTCGAAATCGTCTCCCAGAAAATGGGCGACGACAGGTTGGTAGCCCGCTCGAGCGAAAACGCCACAGCCGAGGTCGGCCAATAGATGGAGTAAGGAGCAGTTGCCGAAAATCCCACGACCACGTAATTCGTGTCGATGACCACTGTCTGGCAGGGCGAGAATTCGGACGTATTAAAGTCGGCATCCGTGGCGGTGGCAGTTATTAACCTGCCGACGGGTATCGCGTTTGGAT
>JBDSLX010000139.1:0-8649 GCA_039916145.1 Verrucomicrobiota bacterium
CAATTGCGAACCCGAGGTAAAAGGCTTTTCGCGATGTGTTTAAATTTGCGAGCCGTAAAAGACAAAAGAGAAAAACCGCGATGAGAAAACTGCATTGTGAAAAAGTGTAGGCCAGATGAAACGAAGCGATTGCGCCGAGCGAATAGAGAATCGTTTGTTTCCAACTCAGTTCTTCGCAAGAGTTTGATGGATTCATAATTCGCCTTTCACTTGAGTTTGCGAAATAGGAGGAATTCTCAGAAAGCAAATCAACGCGGCGACCAGCGCTCCTAAAATCAAAAAGTTTCCGGAGGGTGTCGAGTTCAGGTTCGTGGCCAGATAAATGAAACCGCCGCCGGAAAGCATCGCGAGGTTGTTGATGAAATTTTGGACGGCGATGGTTTTGCCGAGTTTGGTTTGATCGGTTTCAGCTTGGATCGCGGCGTTAAGTGGAATTAAAAAAAGTCCACCGCACACACCGGCAAGAATCAAAACCGAGACGATGATCGCGTGGTTTGTTTGCCGCTCGATCAATCCAACAAACAGAATTAGGGCGGCCAGACCCCAGCCATAACGTTGCGTCCAGCGCAGGTCGCCGATGCGATGGAGTTGCCCGGCCAACACGCTGCCAATAACGATGCCGATCAGCAGCCACAGATTTAAAAGTGAAATCTGAATGTTGTCGGTCATGCCGAGCGTGGAAAGTCCCCAGGCTTGAAAATTCATTTTCAACGTCGCGCCGCACGCCCAAAAAATTCCGGTGCCCAAAATCATTTTGGCAAAACGGCCCTCGGTCATCAGGTTTCTGAAATGTTGGAAAAATTCGCCGACGCTCGCGCGAAGTTGAACGTCCGGCTTAAACGGCGTCTTCGTCATCAAAAAATTCAAGACGACCCCGAGCGCGAAGACCGAGCCGAGCAAACCGTAACAAACGACGACAGGAAATTTTTCAATCATTGCGCCGCCGCCCATGACGCCGCTGAGAATGGCGATGAGCGTCAGCATTTCGATGGTTCCATTGGCTTTGACCAAGCGCTCTGTCGGAAGAATTTCAGGAAGGATTCCATATTTCGCCGGAGAGAAAATGCACGCGCCCAAGCCGACGACAAAATAGCCAATGCCTTGCCAGAACGGTTGTCCGAACAAACTGAGCGCGGCAATTCCGACGCCGATGAGCGAAATTAAATTTCCGCCGAGCAACCAGCGTGTTTTCGGAAAACGATCATTCAAAAATCCGGCGAGCGGCGCGAAGGCGACATACGGCAAATACAAAAGGCAGGCATAAAGCGCGTTGGCGATGCCGAGATGTTTGGCGGTGATGAGGCCGTTGTTATGCTGAAACGTGAGTTGGCCGATGATGACAAACAGCACTGCTTGCACGCCAAACGCGCTAAGGAATTGGCTGGCGAGAAGCAAGGAATAATTCCGGTTTGTTTTCACAATTATCTCTCCGGAAAAAACTTATCGAGATTCGCGCTGAGTTTTTGCAAGTCGCCGACCAGTTGTGTGGTTCGCGTTCGAGGAAAATTGTCCCAGACATTTTCCGCCGCCTGATAATAATCGGGCAAAATTTTTTCAATTAATTTTCGACCCGCAGCCGTCAGCATGACTTTATAGGCGCGCCGGTCAGCGGGATTGTCTTTGCGCTGGAGCAAACCGCGTTTCTCAAGACGATCCACCAAGCCGGTGATGTTCGAGCGGTGCATAATCAAAAGGCGGCTGAGTTCGATTTGCGTGCAGCCTGCGGAGTTCAGATAGAGAAGGTTCAAAACGTTAAACTGGCTGGGGCTGAGTTTCCAGCGATCAAAGAAAACGCGGCTGGCATTCCAAAGCGTTTCCGCCGTGCGCAGGAGCTGGAGCAAAGCTTGATAACGTGGATTCGTGCTGCTCATGCGAATATGTTTATTTATAGATTGTCGATATGTCAACAATCATTTTTGGGGGTAAAACAGTTGCAGGTTTTGAGTGGTTTCAATAAAAATGCGGTGAGCTTCTGAAAGGGGGCGGGGAAATTTCGCGAGGTTTTGGAGTGCGGCAGTCCTCTGCCGCTTTGCGTCGTCTGCATCGCGGTGAAAAAGCGGCAGAGGACTGCCCGCAGTCCAAGACGCTGGCGCGCAATCCGTCCGCCCCAAACCATCGAGGCAGCTCCAGAATTTCTGAAACTGCTTTAATGTATTCAGCGTGGCTCGGAAATCCTGCGCACTGAGGCAGGAATGTCCGCCACCTTGAAGCTTCCTGCTAGATCAGTAATCAAAACGTTCTCCGCGTGCTGTGCGAATGACGCATCCTTGTTCGTCAAAAATAAAAGTGACCGCGCCTGATTCACGGCCATAAATCACTTGAGCCTTTTGCGCGGCCAATCTTTCGCGAATTTTGCGCGAGGCGCGTTCAGTTGCGGGAAACTCTGTATCGGTAATGAGAATCAAGCGCGGTTGAATTGCTTCAACTATCTGGTTGCACAAGGGTTCAGTCTGAGCCGGAAGTCCAGAGATGACAAAATCTGCGGCTAAACTATTTGTCCGCTCCAGAAGCGCCTTTTGCCCAGGACGCCCCAAGTCGGAGAGCAGGAGAATCGTCTTGCCAAAAAAAGTTCCGCGCAGCACGACGGCTTTGTCATCGGCTTGCGGAAATTGATCGGAGCTTTGCGGATGCAGAACGGTCCAAGCGCCGAGTGCATCGCCCGCCCTCACGGTTTGCCAACGATCAGGTTCGTTTTTCAACTCGGAAAGAATCTCCCGGTAGGTCGTGGATTTAGTAGCAACGGGACTGGTGAGAATTTTCAGAACCGAGAAATTATCCTGGATGCTTTTAAGCCCACCGACGTGTTTTAAATCGCCGTGAGTGAGCAGAACTGTTTGCAGTCGATTCACACCTTGCGCGCGCAGGAATGGTTTTAGAATGAACTCGAAGCTCTTTTTATTTCCGCAATCAATCAGGAGATCATTATTGCGGCCCGGACAATCGACGAAGACAGCGTCGCCCCCGTTCAGGGGAAGAACAGTGATTTTCACAGTGCGCAATTCAGACCGCCAACGCCCCGCGATCACCAGCACCGCAGTTATCATGAGTAAAATTGTGAAAAAACGTCTTCGAGGTTTGGCGAGCCAGCCATTTAAAATGGTGAAAAGAAGCAAATAGTAAATCGCGCAGGCGAGAATGGACGGAGCGGGGATGTAAAAATATCCGCCGCGCCACGAGGCAAACCAGTGACTGCAAACCACCATGCTTTTCATGAAAAACCAACCGGCGTGATTGAAAAGTTCCGTCGCGAACGGAAACCAGTTTCCAAAAACTAAACTGCCAAGGTTGGCCATGAGCGCAAAGCTGCTGAGCGGCACGATGACGAAATTTGCCAACAGACTCACGGGCGTGACCAAATGAAAATAATGAGCAACCAATGGCAGCGAACCGAGGAAAGCTGCCAGCGAAGTCGCGAATGCAGTCGTCGCGAAATTTAGTGGAAAATCCATTCGCTTGCGCCACGCGGGGCGAAGTTCGGGCGGCAATAGCGGATCGGGATTCAGTATTCGTACGCGAATGTTTTGAAATGTAGGAAGCAGTAACGCGATGCTTAACACGACGAAAAACGACAATTGAAAGCTCGCCTGAAAAAGCTGTTGCGGTTCCCAAAGCAAAATGATGAATGCGGATGCAGCGAGGGAATTCAGTAAATCGGTGGGACGTTTTAACGACCAACCAGCGACGATGATCGTCATCATGATCGTCGAACGAATTGCCGACGGCTGCCAACCGGTCGCGGCAGTATAAAACCAAATCAGAGGAATTACGATGAGACCGCAGAAGCCGCGGGGCATTTGCATCACGCGCAGAAGAGCAACGAGAATTCCGGCGATGAGCGCAATGTGCAAACCACTGATCGCAAAAATATGCATCGTGCCGGAGCGCATGAATGGCTCGGTGACTTCGTCGGTCAGAGCGGTTTTCCAGCCGAGCGTCATTGCCCAAACCAGTCGTAGCGGTTCATCTTTAACCGGCAAACCTTGCTGCAAAATATTTTTCGCCCACAAAAAAAACTTGTCTGAGAATGGGGGCGTTCGGAGATTTCCGATGGCTCTCCAGTCGTTGGTCGATGCGACGGCGACTTGATAATAAATTCCCTGGAGCCTCAGATAAGTTCTGTAATCGAACAAACCTTCGGCGATGGGCGCGAGAGGGGTTTGCGCTATTCCAGTGACTTCGATTCTTTGTCCGGCGCAAAAATTTGAATCTAAAATTCCGGACGTGCGGACCATCACTCGACCAAGGGCCGGTCGCCATTGGCCGCCTTCGCGAATTTCGGTGACGTCAATTCGAGCGAGCGTTCGCCATGATTCCTCCTCGTTAAATTCAAAGACTCGAAAGCTGGGCGTTTCAGAAAGCTGGCCGCGCAAACTCAAATACTCGACGCGATTTCCAATTTGTTTTCGCAAATCATGCGGCGAAAGAATCTCTGTTCGTGACGTAAGATTGATCCAGCCAGCCAGAATAATAACTGGCCAAACGAAAATATTGCGCCGGGAGAAAAATGCGGCAATTAACACCGTGAATGCGGCAACGAACAACCACAGTAACGGCAGATGAAAGTTGTCCCCCAGCAAAAGACCGGCGGCGTAGAGCACCGCCACAATTGTAAGCGGGCGTTTCACCAGTGTTTGAACTTCTTTCCAATTTTCCAAAGGGCGAAAATTCCGAGGACTGCTCCCGAGGTGTCGAGCAACACATCCCAAATTGAAGCTTGCCGAGTTGCGACGAAATGTTGGTGGAACTCATCCGTGACGGCGAAAATCGCGGAAATAAAAATTGCGAAACGCGCGTCACTCCAACTCCAGCCGCGCGGCTCATTTGAAATTGTTTTTCGGCGCGCGCGCCAAAGCAGAAGACTTAAAATCGCATATTCCGTGACGTGACTCGCTTTGCGAATGTTGTATTGCACTGCCTCCAGAGTTTCATCGTTGATGCTCGGAATCAGCCAGCGCAAAAAAGGCCCGATAATTCGAGAAGTGTTGCGCGGCGCACCCAGATTGGTGGACGCCCCAAAAATTAAAACCATCCAGAGAATGACGGGCAACCAGTATTTGAAAAACCGAGCGGCGGACACGTGCCGATGAAAGCAGGGGCCTTTCAACATTGGCAATGAAATTTCTTAGGAAAGAGTTTGTGACGTGGGCTAGAGTAAATGCGATTTGCCAAAGGGAATGTTCTCTGGCAATCAAAGGCGCCGCATGAAAATGGTTCAAAGATTTTTGGTTGGTTTCGTTGCAGGAATTTCCGGTGTTGGGCAAATGTTCGCAGCTACGCCAGATGATTTGCTGGCGAGCTATCATTTCGTGGGCGCCGCCAACTTGGCCAAAAACACCAATGCCACCAAGCTTAAAGAAATTTGGGCTTTGCCTGAGACCGCACAATTTCGTGGCGACGTTTTGCAAAAACTCGCTGGTGCGTCGCTTAAATATCTCGGAGCCGATTCAGGAAATGCCAGGCAAGTCGCGCTGGCTCGCCCATTGTTTGATGATTTGCTGCGCGTGGAATCCCAAGCGGAACTTCGCGGCAAAACAAATTCCGGCGCGGAATTTATTCTCGCCGCTCGATTAAGCGAGGAACGTTCCAAGCTTTGGGAAACCAATTTGCTGCAACTCGCAAAAGCTTCAAAACCACAATTGACCAAAATGGACGAAATCAGCGGATGGCAAGCAAAGGCCGGCGCAAATTTCCTGAAATTTTTTCGCGCGGAAAAATGGACGGTCATCGTTCTGGGACCGGAACAATCGCCAGCGCAAAGTGATTTTCTCAAGCGGCTCCAAAAGCAACCGGCTAATTCACCGAGCCAGGAGTGGCTTGCGGTTGACGTTGATTGGCCGCGACTCACCCCTCGGTTCCCACTGGATAAATATCCTTTGAAACTTGCCCGAACCGAATTGCGTGTCACGGGCAAAGGGGAAAATTTGCGCACCACCGTTCGCGCCATTTACCCCGACAAAATCGATTGGAAATCTCAGGGGTGGCAAATTCCCAAAGAACTCATTCGCGATCCGCTAATAAGTTTTTCCGCAGGCCAGAAGCTCGCGCCGTTTTTAAATTCCCCAAAAGTATTTGAGCGGCTGTCGTTCAATCCACTGACCAACCAATTCTTTTTTTGGGCGCAATCGCAAATGCCCTTTCAATCTTACGTCGCTTTGCCGGTGAAAGATCCCACAAACACGATGCGGGCATTCGCGCCGCAAATCGTCACCGCGTTCAACGATGATTTGAAACGGCGCGAAGGTGGAGAGTTGAGAATGGCGAGCAATCGCGTTGATCTTTTCTGGCACGAGTTGCCGATCATTGTGCCCTTTTTGCAAACGGCCAAAGAAAAAAATGGCGCGGGATTTTTGCTGGGCGGTTTGTTCCCGATCGCCCCCAACACAAATCTGCCGCCGTCCGAATTGTTCGGGCAAGTTTCCAACCACAACGATTTGGTTTATTACGATTGGGAAATCACGCAGGAGCGGCTTTCTCAATGGATGATTCTGGGCCAGTTGCTTCCGCTATTTCCGAGAGAACCCATCGTCAGCACGAATGCGGCGCTGCGAAAAGGATTTGTCCCGGCGAAAGTGCCGGAGCACAAGTGGCTCGCGGCCATTGCGCCGAAGCTGGGGAATACGATTACGGAAATCACTTTCAAAGCCCCGAACGAATTGAATCTGGTGCGCAAATCGCATCTCGGATTGAACAGCATCGAACTGGTTTTGCTTTCGCACTGGCTGGCTGGGCCGAATTTTCCATCGACGAATAATTCCTCGGCTGCGCCCATGGCGCGACCTGCCCTTGATGCTCCACGGCGCGGGCGGCCAGAGAGACCGTAAGTCGTCATGCTAAAACTCGGCGTCAATATTGATCACGTTGCCACCCTGCGTGAAACGCGTTATCGCGGACGTGAGCGCGGCGAACCGGATCCCATCGAGGCAGCGCGGATTTGTGAAGCGGCCGGAGCGCAAGGCATCACCGCCCATCTGCGCGAGGATCGCCGCCACATCCAGGACCGTGATATTTGGAAACTGCGCGAAGTGATCAAGACGCGATTGAATTTCGAAATGGCTAATTCGCCGGAGATCGTTGCCATCGCGTTGAAAATTAAACCTGAGATCGTTTGTCTGGTTCCAGAACGCCGCGCGGAAGTGACGACCGAAGGCGGACTCGACGTTGTGGCGAATGAAAAAGCACTTTCGGAAACGCGTAAGAAAATGAACGGCGCGGGCATCGAAGTAAGTTTGTTCATCGCACCGGACGCGCAACAAATCGAAGCCAGCGCGCGGACAGGCAGTCAATTCATCGAATTGCACACCGGCCAGTTCGCGGAGTATTTCGGCGATAAAGCGACGCACGATACGGAATTGCAGCGCTTAATCTCCGGCGCCCAACAGGCGCACGCGCTGGGCTTGAAAGTGAATGCCGGGCACGGATTGAATTACGAAAATCTTTTCAGTCTCTACGATGTACCGCATCTGGTGGAATTAAACATCGGCCACAGCATCATCAGTAGAGCGGTATTCGTCGGATTGGACGCCGCCGTAAAAGAAATGCTGGAGCGAATGCAGAACTACCGCACCTGATGATTCTTGGCACCGGCATTGACATCATCGAAGTGGCGCGCATCGAGGCTTCGTTTGAAAAATTTGGGGAACGATTTCTTCAGCGCATTTTGCGGCCGGCGGAAATTGCCTACTGTCTTTCGCACAAACGGCCTGCGCCATTTTTAGCCGCGAGATTTTCGGCCAAGGAAGCGATTTCAAAAGCGTTTGGCACTGGCATCGGCGCGCAACTTGGGTGGCAGGACATGGAAATCGGTCGCAAAGAAAGCGGCGAACCCTTTGTGATTTTGCACGACAATGGAGAAAAACTGTTGCACGAACGCGGCGCAAGAATCGTCCACTTAAGTTTGAGCCACACGGATCAACACGCTTCCGCCGTGGCGATTCTGGAAAGCTGAAGTTGCCCTTCCTTATTGCGGCGCGCCTTCCTTGTTCCGATAAAAAAACTCAATGGAAGATCGTTGGTTCCTTTGAGCCTTTCGTTTTTGCGATAGCGTTCGGCCTGGGGCCGAAGCTTATTTTCGTGCCGACAAAAGCGGCCCGGGCAAGCCACTTTTTGTTTTCTTGTCGTGCGGAAACAATTGCCTAAAGTCCACGCAACGCATGGCTCGCCCAACAACCACCAACGGAAAAAACAACGATTCCGGCCTGAACTTTGAAGCCCAACTCTGGGCCGCCGCCGACAAAATGCGCGGCCACATGGACGCCTCGGAATACAAGCACGTCGTCCTCGGCCTCATCTTCCTCAAATACATCTCCGACGCCTACGAGGAAAAGCGCGAACAACTCCTGCTCGGTTTTGCCGATCCCAAAAGCGACTGGTTCATCAAAGACGAAGCGCAACGTCCCGAAGCCGCCGACGAACGCGATCAATATATCGCCTCAAATGTTTTCTGGCTGCCGCCCGAAGCCCGCTGGCACACCATCAACGCCAAGGCCAAATCGCCCGAGATTGGCAAGGTCATTGACGATGCGATGGGCGCGATTGAGCGCGAGAACCCCACGCTCAAAGGCGTGCTGCCCCGCGATTACGCCCGGCCCAGCCTCGACAAAGTCCGGCTCGGCGGACTCGTGGACATCATCAGCAACATCGGCTTCAACC
>JBDSLX010000140.1:0-14006 GCA_039916145.1 Verrucomicrobiota bacterium
GCGGCTTCGGGATACCATTGGTCCCAACAAATGCAGACGCCGATTTTTCCGTAGCGCGTTTGCCACGCTTTGAAACCGAGATCGCCCGGTGTGAAATAGAATTTTTCGTAGAACAACGGGTCGTCCGGAATATGCATCTTACGATAAATTCCCAAGAGCGAACCATCGGCGTCGATAATGGCTGCGGTATTGTGATAGAGGCCCGAAGCTCGCTTTTCAAAGAGCGACGCGATGATCACAACTTTGTGCTTTTTCGCAATTTTCTGAAAGGCTTTCGTGCTCGGTCCGGGAATGGGTTCGGCGAGTTTGAAATAGTCGTGATCTTCTTTCTGGCAAAAATATTGGGAACGAAACAATTCCTGGGTGCAGATAATCTGCGCGCCTTGCTTTGCCGCTTTTTCGACGAGGGCAAGAGTTTTTTTGAAATTCGTCGCCGGATTGGGCGAACACGCCGCCTGTAACAATCCTAATTTAACAAGGGATGTCTTTTTCATGCCGACTTGACTTCGCGGAGAGCGGCTTTTCCTTCCAATAATTCAGTCTCGCCTTTTTTGTCGTTAGGCGCGGGCACCGTCTGTCCAAAGAGGTCGCGAATGTAACGACCAAGCGTTTCATTGGTTGGGCCGTAGCCCTTGTGATAAATGAAATGCTCCAAATCATAAAGCAATTCGCCTGCATCGGGATAACGCTTGCTGACATCGCGAACGAGAATGCGCTGCAAAATTCCGTTCAAGCGATCATCGATGCGGCTGTCAATTTGGTGAAAATCCGGGATCGCCATTTTCATGATTTTGTCGCGCGATTCCTCAGCCGTTTCGCCTTTGAAAACATTATAGCCGAGCAGCAAATTCGCCAAGACAACGCCGCTGGAAAAAATATCCGAGCGCTTGTCCGTGACCTGAAAATCAGCCTGTTCGGGACTCATGAAGTCGGCTTTGCCTGCGACCACTTCGCCTTCGTTGTCTTCGAGAAATCCGCGCGCTTTGGCAATGCCAAAATCGGTCAACTTCACGTCGCCTTCAAATGCGATCATAATATTTTTGAAGCTGACATCGCGATGAACCAGGCCCAGCGGGTGTCCATCCTTGTCCGTCTTTGCGTGGGCGTAAGCCAGGCCGCGCGCGATGCGGCTCGCAATAAACACCGCCAGTTCCAACGGAAGTTTCTTTTCTTTGTCGGCAAGTTGTTGGGTGAACTGTTCGAGGTTCACGCCGCGAATCAATTCCATTGCGATGAAATAAATCCCACGCGCTTCGCCCAGTTGGTAGGTCTGGACAATGTTGGTGTGAATTAAATCCGCGACGAGTTTGGCTTCGCCGACAAAATTTTCGATGAAGGATTTTTGGTTCGCGTAATTTTGCCGAATCACTTTGAGCGCGACACGTTTGATGAAATTGCGCGCGCCGTGTTGTTCGGCTTCGTACACGATTCCCATTCCGCCTTCGAAAATTTTGCGAATAATTTCGTAACGAAACTCATTTTGAATGGTGAAGAGAGCGGCCATCGAAAACGATGTTGTGGAAATGATTTCTCAAGTCAAGTCTCGGCTGCATTTTGGAAATGAAGAAACCCGCGATTCCACAGCAAATTTGGCGATTTTTTCTACTTGCGCCAGTTTCTTTAACCGTTTTAATTGCGCCCGAGTCAAACGACTTTTCAACTAATAACAATACATACTAAACTTATGGCAAAAGCACTCTCAAAATCCCAAGTCGCCGCCGAGGTCGCGGAAAAATCCGGCATTACGAAAAAACAAGCCACCGAAATTTTGGAAAACATCGCGCAGCTTGCCTACAAAAATGCCAAGAACACTTTCACCTTGCCTGGTCTCGGCAAACTGGTGCTCGTTAATCGCAAAGCCCGTGTTGGTCGCAATCCGGCCACTGGCGCAACGATCCAAATCCCGGCCAAGCGTGTGGTAAAATTCCGCGTGGCTAAAGCGGCGAAGGACGCGATCCTCGGCGCGAAATAATCAAATAAGATTTTAACGGGCGCTCTGAACATTTCGGAGCGCCTTTTTTTGTTTCCTAAAAAATCTCGGAAGAAGATTAGGATTAAGAGTAAGATTTAGAAACAAATTCTGTTCTTAATCGTCCTCCTAATCTTATTTTCAATCTCGTCAAAAATGAAAATCGGCGTCGTTGGTTGCGGGGCGTTAGGCAGTTATTACGGCGCGAAACTTTGTCGTGACGGACAAGAGGTTCATTTTCTATTAAGATCGGATTACGAGGTCGTTCGACGGAAGGGTGTTCGCATTCTCAGCAAGGAAGGCGATTTTCATGTCAATCCCAAATGCGCGCGAGACCCGAATGAAATTGGCATTTGCGATTTGATTTTGGTTGGGTTGAAAACGACGGCGAACGATCAGTTTCCTGATCTGCTCCCGCCGTTGATTGGCAAATCGACGGCTGTGCTCACTTTGCAAAACGGATTGGGCAACGAAGCCGCTTTGGCAAAATTGTTCAGCGCAGAAAAAGTTTTGGGCGGACTCTGTTATCTTTGCGTCAACCGGATTGAGGCCGGAAAAATTCAGCATGTCGCCGACGGCAGGATAGTGATGGGAGAATTTCGAGGATGGCCGGAGCCGCGCACGCACGATATCGCTTCGATGGTTCGTCATGCGGGAATTCCGTGCGCCGTGACGGATAATTTGGAGCAGGCGCATTGGCAAAAATTGGTTTGGAATATTCCCTTTAATGGACTCGGCGTTGCTGGAGTTGCTGGATATGAAGCAGTGATTAACGGAAAGCTTGGAGAGAGAAAATTAGGCCCCTGTCTTACGACAGATGCTTTGCTGTCTGACCCGCGTTGGGAAGAAGTTGTCCGGGAGTTGATGGACGAGGTTATCACCACAGCTCAAGCGCTTGGATCAAAATTGGAATATAGCGCTGCGGAAAAACAAATTAGGCGGACTCGGGAAATGGGCGACTACAAAGCTTCGACGTTGGTTGATTTTGAGCGCGGGCTGCCACTGGAGCGGAAAGCCTTATTTTTGGAACCGTTGCGTGAAGCGGAAAATGCAGGAGTAGCGACGCCGCGTCTTAGGGCGTTGTGCCAGGTTTTACGGCAATTGGATTCCGCGAAAGATAAGGGCGACAATTGAGACTTGCGCGGACACCAATTGAGGATTGGGTAAAGCTGAAAAAAACGTGGCGTCCCGAAGAACGCCGTGTTCGCAATTAGGCCGACCACGCGGGAGAAAAATTATTCGCTCAAAGAAACGGACTTGCTCACATGGGGAAGGGGCGTTCCGAAATGGGGCAAACCATCTTCGCGCCAGGTAAAACGCTGGGCATGCACGTGACGATCAAGCCATCCATTTTTTCGCTCGGACTTCGCGTGATAAAGAATCCAATCCTCAGTTTGGCAAGGAGACTTGACGAATGAACAATGGCCGACGCCCCAGATGCGTTCGTTTTTGGCGAACACCGGGCCGGAAATCTTTTTCCACGAGTGCGGACTCAATAGATTTTTGCCAGTGTGGACGAGCATTCCGAGGCAGTAATCTTCCGTCCAACTGGCGCTGGCGGAATAAACGATGAAAACCTTTCCATCCCGTTTTAAAATTTGCGGTCCTTCGCAGATCGGCATCTCGACGCGCTCCCAATTATGTTCGGGTTCCGCAATTTTGACGCGCGAGCCGGAAATCGTGTAGGGATCAGACATCGGCGCGATATAAATGTTTTGTTGTCCGTCCTTTTTTCCGGGCCAACCAGACCAGATCATGTGCAGAGCGCCGTCGTCGGACTCCAACAACGTTCCATCGATGGCCCAGCCACCGCTGTCAAGTTGGCCGCGACAGCGATAATTTCCCTGAGGATCGCTTGTCTCGGATTCCAAAACCCACATGCGGTGATTTGCGTTTTTCCCGTCGTCAGCGGCGTAATAGATATACCATTTGCCGTTCAGAAAATGCAGTTCCGGGGCCCAGACGTTCTTGCAATTTGGGCCGTGGGCGGGTGGACGCCAAATTTTTACTCCGCTATCTCTGCCGATGTCGAAAATCGATTTTGATTTTCGAACGTAAATCGTGGTTTGATCGCGGCTCTCGCAGAAATAATAGAATCCTTTATGAAAAATCATCCACGGGTCAGCTGACGGCGCGGAAATAATCGGATTGATCAGCATGGCTTCGTTTCTTTTTTTCTCTGTCTCGATTGCGGACAGCAATGTATTTATTTTGGTGATCGATAAAATCCGAAAGTGCATAAAACGCCTGTGTTTATTTCACTTTCGGATGCAGATTTCCCTGCCTGAAAACGAAATCAGCTAAAGACATGCCACGATGATTTTCTGAAAAACATCGCGCAAAGAAATTGAATCTTAGGACAAGAAGTAATGGGGGATGAATATTGTCCGACAGAAATAGAAAGAATTGAAAGATTTATTCTGACGTGGGGGCGGTTTGATTTTCTGGATTTAGGAGGCGGTCGAGCGTTTGAATATCCAACCCGGAAATTTCTTTTGCAACCTGGCGCACAGTGCGGTTGCTTTCGTAAGCCAGCTTCGCGATTTGCGCGGCCTTGTCATAACCAATTTTTGGTGCGAGCGCGGTAGACATCGCCAGACTTTGCTCAATCAGGGCGCGACATTTTTCCGTATCGGCTTCAATTCCGGCCACACAACGCACGGCAAAAGTGCGCGAGGCGTTCCCGAGCAGTTCAATGGATTGCAATAAATTGTGGGCGATCAGCGGCATCATCGTGTTCAGTTCCAAATGACCGAGAATTCCTCCGACGGCAATGGCCGCGTCGTTCCCGACGACTTGCGCGCCCACTTGAATTATCATCTCGCACATCACGGGATTCACCTTGGCCGGCATGATCGAAGAACCAGGCTGGGTGGCGGGCAATTTTAATTCCCCAATGCCGAGGCGCGGGCCGGATGCGAGGAAGCGAATATCATTCGCAATTTTTATTAAACTGATGGCAACCGTTTTCAATGCGCCACTGGTTTCCACGGCGGCGTCGCGCGCCCCTTGCGCTTCAAAATGATTGGAGGTTTCGCGTAAAGCGAGGCCGGTTTCGACCGCGATTCCAGCGATGGTTTTTTTTGCAAAATCGGGATGCGTGTTGATGCCAGTGCCAATCGCAGTGCCGCCTAGAGCCAGTTCTCCCAAATGCTTTTCCGTGGAGCGTAGTCGCGCAATGCCATTTTCAACCTGACTTGCATAACCGCTAAATTCCTGTCCAAGGCGAATCGGCGTTGCGTCTTGAAAATGGGTTCGCCCGATTTTTATAACGGCGTGAAAATCTTCAGCCTTTCGTCGCAGTTGCAGGAGCAGTTCGCTCAAGGCCGGAATTAATTTTCGCTCCATGCTTTCGAGCGCGGCAAGATGAATGGCGGTGGGAATCACGTCATTGCTCGATTGGCCGCGATTCACATGATCGTTTGCGTGAACCAGTTTTCCCCCGCGTTTTCCACCAAGCAGTTCGGTTGCGCGCGAGGCGATCACCTCGTTCGCATTCATGTTCGTTGAAGTGCCGGAACCGGTTTGAAAAATATCGACGACGAATTCGGAATCTAATTTCCCGTCGATTACTTCCACGGCGGCTTGTTGAATCGCTTGCGAAATTTCGGGTGAAAGATAACCGAGCGAAAAATTTGTGATCGCAGCGTGTTTTTTGACTAAGCCGAGAGCGCGAATGAACTCGCGGGAAAAGCGCAAGCCGCTGATGGGGAAATTTGCCACTGCACGTGCCGTCTGGGCTCCGAAATATGCTTGAACAGGTACGTCCATTTCTCCCATCGAATCGGTTTCGATTCGAAAGGTCTCATTCATAGGAAGCCACGGAAACAGCCGATGGCGAAAATTGTTCGCTGGATTTAATTCCGCTTCGCTAAATAGCCAAGGAATAAACCGAACGCAAGCGCAGCAAACAGGTATGGATAAGGTTTTGCTTGAAGAAGACGTTTTTCCGGAAAAACGGAAGTGTTTTCAAAAGCTTCTGATTGAACGATGTCTTCGTACGATAAATCCTGAATATCGTGGATCACGCGATGTGTTTCCATTGCTATTCCTTTCGCTTTTTTCTGGATTGAGGTTTGTTGGTTAAGAAAAATCCGAGGACTGTTCCAACAACCAAGGTAATCCCCAACGTGGCATAAATATTTTCCCGGACCGCTTCGTCGGCTGCGTATGCCTTATCCAACACTTTATCCTGCACTCGGAAATATGTTCCCTTGGTCGAGCGCCAGGCAGAGCCGACTGCATTTTCTCCAGACCAGACTTTGCCTGCGATTCTCAGCGCCTGCTTTGCATCGTTACGCGTTTGCTCCACGTCGCGGGCGACCTCTTCACTCGATTTATTGTTGTCCATTGCGAATGCCAGAGAGACGGGAAAACTCCCGCTCCCTGGTAGGTTACTTATTTTCGTTTGATCAAAAATCCGAGTAACAAACCCGCACCGAAAGCGATTCCCAATGAAGCATAAGGATTCCCACGGATGGCTTGGTCGGTCGCCTTGGCTCCCGCTATTGCTTTTCCTTGGGCGAGACGATACGCCGCCATCGCGCTGTCCATCGCAGCCGTTTTGGCGCTTTTAGCCCTTTCAGTCAGATCTTCGACGGCATCTGTAGCAATGTCTTTGGCGTGGCGTCCCACATTCTTGGCTTCTTCAGTTAAATCTTTTGTTCTTGATTCCATATTTTTTGATTCCTTTCTGTTGAAAACATAACGCGAAAAAATCTTCTGGCTATCGTGGCAAACCTGTTTCTGCACTCATGAAATCCATCGCAACCTTGCGCACCCATTGTTTGCCCTGAGCCATAAATAAAAAACTATTCCTCCCCTTCTTCGCAAGATCTTCTCCCCGTGGCCAGGAGGCCAATAAGCATTCCCACTCCAAAAGCGATTCCCACCGCCACATATGGTTTTTCTCGGATGGCGCGATCAGTTGCTTTTGAATACTCAATGGTTCTGTCTTGCAGTTGTTGATACGTCGCCCTGGTCGCGTCCCAGGCTGCGGTGCCCGCAGCTTTGGCTTTAGCTTTCCATTCTTGGGCGAGTTCTTCGGCGCTGTCTTGAACAATATCTGCAGCTTCATTTCTCATAATTTTAAATAGGTTAAGTTTTTACTTTGATTTGAGCTTGATGCCCCGATAAACCTAAAAAAGAATCGGTCCGTTTACCATGAGGACGCACGCTGCTTTTTGCTTAATACAATTTCCTATTGGCCCTATTCCTGACGCTACGCGAACGTCTGACAAGGTTGGCGGCATAATTTATTTTCCCATAAAACAATATTCAATCGTCAACCAAGCTTCTCCTCATTGAAAACCGTAGCTGGACTTTCGGCGTAAATAGAGGAATTTCCATGACGTGAAAATTTTTTCATACCTAATTTTTTTAAAACTCGCACTCGCGCTCGTAACGGCACGAGCGGCTGCTGTAAAGGACTCCGCCAATTCAGATCATACAGAGGGCAACATCGCGCGGATGGCTTCAAAACTTCTGGAACGTTCGCATTATTCACAACGCCAATTAGACGACGAGGTTTCGGGGAAATTCTTCGACCGCTATTTTGAAATTCTCGACGGACAACACCTTCATTTTCTCCAATCGGACATCGCGGAGTTTGAACCCTATCGGACAAAGCTGGATGAGATGACGGAGGTTGCCGGTGACACCAAACCGGCGCATTTGATTTTCGCCCGGATGTTCGAACGAGTGCAGCAACGCGTCGTTTACGTCAATGAATTGCTCAAGGCCGAAAAATTTGAATTCACCGGCAACGACCGATACACGCCCAACCGAAAAGATTTGCCGCGCCCAAAAACTTTGGAGGAAGCGCGCCAACTTTGGCGGCAGCATTTGCGCTTTGAATTTCTCCAGGAAAAACTTTCTGCGCCGGAGATTCACACAGCCAAGTTAAAAGATGGAAAACCTATTTTTATTCAAAAGAATGGGACCAACAAAGGGGTCGATACGATCACGTCAAACGTCACAAACTCCGCTCCGCTGACCCAAAAGGAAGCGCTGATTAAAAAAATCACCAAGCGCTACGCGAATCTGGAACGCACCTTGAAAGAACTGAGCGACGACGATGTTTTTGAAATTTACATGACGGCCTTGGCGCGCGTTTACGATCCTCACTCCGATTACATGGGACGTTCGCAATTTGAGAATTTTAACATTTCGATGAAGCTTTCGCTTATCGGCATCGGCGCGCTGCTGGAATCCGATGATGGTTATTGCAAAATCAAAGAGCTGATGGCCGGCCCGGCGATGAAGAGCAAAAAAATTCAACCGGGTGATCGCATCGTCGCAGTGGCGCAAGGTGACAAGGAAGCCGTGGACGTGGTGGACATGAAGTTAAACAAAGTGGTCGAGTTGATCCGCGGTGAGAAAGGAACGGAAGTGCGTTTGACCATTTGGCCGGGCGATGCCGTTGATCCCTCCGTGCGAAAAGTTGTCACGTTGATTCGCGATGTCATCAAACTCGAAGATCAGGAGGCCAAAGCAAAAGTCATCGAGATTCCAAATAAGAAAGAAACCGTTCGCCTCGGCATCATTGATTTGCCTTCGTTTTATGCGGACATGGATCCAGCTAAAGAGAAAGAACGGAAAAGCACGACGGCGGATGTGGCCAAACTGCTGAAAAAATTAAATCAGGAAAAAGTTTCGGGGATTATTCTCGACCTGCGTCGCAACGGCGGCGGCCTACTCGAAGAAGCTGTCAATCTCACAGGATTGTTCATTACCAATGGACCGGTTGTTTTAGTTAAAGATCATGAAGGCGAAATTTCCACCATGTCCGATCTCGATTCGTCCATCGCTTACAAAGGTCCGCTGATTATTTTGACCAGCCACTTCAGCGCGTCGGCGTCCGAGATTTTGGCCGGGGCTTTGCAGGATTATGGGCGCGCTTTGATTGTCGGAGACGCTTCCACTTTCGGAAAAGGCACCGTCCAAAGAGTGCTTTATCTCAATACCTACATGGACCAAAACAAATTGCCTTATACTTATGAACCGGGCGCGTTAAAGCCGACCACCGCGAAATTTTATCGGGCGGGCGGTTCCTCAACTCAACTTCGCGGCGTGATTCCCGATTTGAAATTGCCCACCGTCCTTGATTACGCCGAAGTGGGCGAAGCCTCCATGGAGAATCCTTTGCCGTGGGATGTGGTGTCCAGCGCGGTCTTGCAGAAATGGAATCTGGTGAAGCCGCATTTGCCTGAACTACAAAAACGTTCGGATCGCCGTCTTCAAAACGACAAAGAATATGCCTACATCCGGGAGGACATTGAGTTGTTTAAAAAAACTTTGGCCGACAAAAGTCTTTTGTTGAACGAGCAGGCGCGGCAGAAGGAAAAAAAAGAAATCGAAGCGCGCGACGAAACGAGAAAGAAGGAACGAAAAGCGCGGAAAATACCGGAACCGAAAATTTTTGAAGTAACATTGAAAAACGCGGGCGAACCGGGACTGCAACCGTTCGTTCCAAAAACAAATGATCTGGCCACGGCAAAAAGCGAGCATCCAGCCGATGATCCCGATGATGAATCCGCGCTGGAAGAGAAAGTGCCGGTCATCGACGCCGCGCTCGAAGAATCAAAACGTATTTTGCTGGATTACATTTCATTGCTTCCCGAAACCGATCACGCTTTGTCGAAGGTAGAATAATTTAGGCAAGGTTTTCGGCAACTTGGATTGGGTTCCCGGCCAAAAATTCATGGGCGCTCATCCGCCGTCCGCCTTCGCGCTGCAAACTTTGGATGCGCAACGCATTTTCTCTACACGCCACCACGATTCCGGTTTTGTCGGCTTGAAGAATTTTGCCGGGTTCATTCGATGGCGTTTCCAAAACTTCCGCCTGCCAGATTTTCAGCAGACGTTTGTTTTCGCCCACGGTTTGAAAAGTGAACGCACCGGGCCATGGTGTGAACGCGCGAATCTGGTTCCACAATTTTTGGGCTGGCTCGTTCCAATTTAATTTGCCGTCTTCTTTGGAAATCTTTCGCGCGTAACTGCCGCCGTCCTGCGGTTGCTTGCGCGGCACAATCGATTCGGCGGCAAAGTTCGGAATCGTTTGAACTAAAAGTTCTGCGCCCAAAATCGCGAGGCGATCATGCAAGGTTTGTGAGTTGTCCTCCGGTAGAATCGGTGTCTGGGTTTGCGTAAGGATGTCGCCGGTGTCGAGGCCGGCATCCATTTTCATAATCGTCACGCCGGTTTCAGGTTCGTCATCGAGAATCGCCCATTGAATCGGCGCGGCGCCGCGATATTTCGGAAGCAACGAAGTGTGGACGTTCAAACATCCGAGGCGCGGCAAATCTAAAATGGTTTGCGGGAGAATCTGTCCGTAGGCGACGACGACGATCAAGTCGGGTTGCAATTCGCGTAGAGTGGCGATGAAATCATCGGCGCGCGCTTTGAAGGGTTGGAGAACAGGCAGGTTTAATTTCAGCGCAAGCGTTTTGACGGCGGACGGTTGCAATTTCAAATCCCGCCCTTTCGGTTTGTCGGGCTGAGTAACGACCGAGATCACATTGAACTCCGGTGATTTCACGAGCGCATCCAAACTGGCGCAGGCCAGTTCAGCGGTTCCCATGAAGATGATGCGGAGCGGGGTCATTAGAAACTTTCTATTTGCGTTAACTAATTAACACCCTGCTTTAGCTGGGTGCCTTGAAAGAGCGCAAAACAAAAAACCGTTGAAACGGTTGAAAATTTTCAGCGTGCATGGCCACCCAGCTAAAGAAGGGTGTTAATGAAAATCCAAAACTAAGTTTTGTGGCGCAGAAGTTCATCGCAACAAACGACGCGTTTGCGCCGGACGAGGTTGCGCGACGGGTTTTCCACCGGAAACTTTTCGTTCGCCAAGCGAAGTTCCGCATTTGCGACAGAGATATTCGTGCAATTCGCCCGAAGGCAAAATTAGCAGCAGCTTTTCGCGCACCAGTTGCGAGACACGGCATTTCGGACAGTAAAGTTCGCTGGCGGTGAATGACCCGAATTGTTCCGGCATGAATTACAATTTGGCGATGATCCGCAAAATGTCACGCAGGACATTGATGGGCGTTTGCGTGGAATCAATCGTGTGCACCAGATCTTTTCCGTAATAATCGAGGACGGAATGCGTATCACGTTCGTAAGTTTGCAAGCGTTCTTTGATGATTTCCAGATTCGCGTCGTCGAGACGATTTTCGCGGAGAGCGCGTTTTTGCAATCGCTTGGTCAACTTGCCCATGTCGGCGCAACTCAAATTAAAAACGGCGCGGACATCGAGCGTGTCGCCGAGAATTTTCGCCTGGTTCGGATTGCGCGGAATTCCGTCGAGAATAAGCGTGTCTTTTTCGGGATTGAAACGGCCCAGTTGTTGTTGCGCCCGAATGCTGTCTCGCCAGAGGCGAATGGTCGGTTCGTCGGGAACGAGTTGCCCCTTGCTCGAGTATTGAATGAAAATTTGGCCAAGCTCGCTTTCGATGGTGAGATTGCGAAAAGCGTCGCCGCACGCGAAATGGAAAAAGTGCGGAATGGTTCCAAGAATTCTTCCTTGCGTTCCTTTGCCGGAACCGGGCGCGCCGAATAATAAAAGCGTTCGCAATTTCATAAAATCAGTCGGGTCAATGTCAGGGGACGGATGGAATTAGCAAATCCTGATTCTTTTTCAAGCAGCATCCTTGTGCCGAATGCGAACTTCCAGAATTTCAGCGAAAGGAAGCATCTCGTCGTGCGAGGCTTCGTCTTTGAAAACCTGGAGATAAAGTTCGTTTTGTGTTACGCGAGAAATTCGTTTGCCGGTAAATTCGCCGCGCACCGCTTTGATCGTGAGCATCATATCCTTCTCTGCTTCACCGGGAACGATGCGAAAAAATCCCGGCAACTTCGTTTCAAAAAATCGCCGGTTGAAACTGAATTCGCCACGGTGAAATACAATCGGAGCCGGAAAGGCTGGCGCGGCGGGTTCAGGTTCGCTGTGTGCGATTTTCAAGGTAGGCCGAGGCAATGTCGATTGTGCGGCTGGTTGCGCCAGCGGATTGCTTTCGTCGGAAGCTACCTCACTGCTGACGGGAGTCGCAATCAGGCTGCCTTCTGCGACCGGAATTTCTTCCACGGTCGCCGGAGGTGGAGCCAGGGCTTCAACCAACGTTTGTCCTTCCATCGGATCGACATTGCCCGGGATGCAAAGAAAGATAATCGGCCCAATGAACGGAACGATCGCCGAAACTCCACAGACCAATAGTGGAGGTCGGTTTTTGTAAAACGCGATTTCGTAGGCGGCGTAAAGATTCGCCAAATAAAGAACGAAGAAAATAAACTGAAACACCGGGCTGGAAAAAGCGGCGGACAAACCGACGTTGCCCGTGGGCCGCTCCGGTAACGGAACTTGTTTAATCACGACTTCTCGCCGTTTCGTTTCGTTTTGTGGTGAATCCTCGATGAAAGGTTCAACGAAATCTTTGTCTTTCTCCGATTTCGCGTCGGCAGCGAGTTGTTTCAAAGCGGGCTGAGTAAATTTTGCCCATGCGGTTCGAAGCGAAACGTTGCCGTCGCTCTGGCGAACGATCAGTCCGGTCTCATTAAACGAAATGGGATCGCCACTCACACTTCCACCGTCCAGCAGCGCGTAATTGCCCGCCCGGGCGATCGGTGAAAGCAGTGCAAAAAACAAAATACAAATCGCGAATAAATATCGGCTGCGCATGTTGTGGCTTTGGATAACAAAGGGTCGCGGGCAAAGAAAGAAAAATTCCCTGGAGTGCGCCGACTCGTCGGCGCTTTGAAATGTGCGAGTTCTCGCGCATGGCTGGCGACGAGTCGCCAGCCGAGAAAGCGGTGACGAGTCACCGCACTCCAAGGGATTGAAGCAAATCGTCAATCGTCCAATTTGTTATCTTATCGCAAAGACGATCAGCGGCTAAGCCGTGTTGCCAAACCGCATAGCGAATTGTTTTCAACGGTTCCCTTTGCAAAGTGCTTTGAGCAATCAGGCCGGAAATGTATCCAGCCAAAACATCGCCGCTGCCGCCTTGGGCGAGAAATGGATTTCCAGAACTGTTGATAAAAACATCGCCGTCGTTTCGGCCCACGAGTGTTTGATGACCTTTCAAAACAACGAAACAATTTCCGTAACGCGCGGAAAGTTTTCGCAAGGCAGAGACACGATCTGCTTGCACTGCGTCAGTGGAAATTGAAAGCATCCGTGCCGCTTCGCCGGGATGAGGCGTGATGACGCGGATCGGTTTTTGAGTGCTTTGACCGGGAGGCAACCAGTCCAATGCGCTCGCATCCACGATGACTGGCAACGGACATTCCGTCCAGATCTGGAGCATTTCTCTTTTCAGATTGCTTGGCAAATCTGTCGCGGCGAAACCGGGGCCGAATAAAATTGCGGTGCACGAATCGGAAACGTCGCTCGATGTTTTCCACGGATGCACCATCGCGGCCTGCAATTGCGAGGCGATGGGCAGATAAACATTTTCTGGTGTGAAAACACTGACGAGTCCAGGTTGCGCCCGCAATGCGCCGCGAGCAGCAAGAACCGCTGCGCCGTGATAACCGAGACTGCCAGCCAAAATTGAGACGTGACCGAAACTTCCTTTGTGGCCTGAAACTATTCGCGGTGGCGGAAAACTTTGAAAATCTTCCACGCTCGTCCAATTCAGTTCGCTGGAAGAAGGGCAGGGGACTAAACCGATTTCTGACGCGACTTCTAGTCTGCCGATAAATGGAATTGCGCTTGGCAAAAGCACTCCACGTTTCGGCGTGGCGAGTGTGAGAGTAATCGCGGCTTGAATTGCTGCGCCGCGAATTTCTCCAGTGTCTGCGTCAATTCCCGACGGAACATCAATTGCGAGCACGGGAATTTTCGATTCGTTCACAGCAGCAATCAGCTTTTGCCAAACGTCGTTTAACGGCCTGCTCAAACCGATTCCAAACAAACCATCGAGAATCAGTTTTGGTTTTTGATTATTTTTGCAGGCGGTGGAAATTTTTTCCAGAGCCATTCGAGGATCAAGCACGTCAATCAAAATGACTCTTCGTTCAGGCAAATGGGGCAGGG
>JBDSLX010000141.1:0-2501 GCA_039916145.1 Verrucomicrobiota bacterium
TGAACACCGTTCCGCGACCGATGGCCCCTCCAGTGGAAGTCGTGCCATAAAAACTCCCGTTGGTTCCTTGAATTAATCCTGCGTGAGGGAAAGAACCGTCACCAACCGAATTATTAAACGAATGCAATACCTCCAAAGTCTGCCCCCGCGCCAGCGGCGCGAGCGCGAGCGTCAATATAATTATAATCAGTTTGGAGCGGTTCATTCGAATTTTTAATCCCAGCGAGCCTACATGTTTTTGGAAAAAATCCAAGGAGAAGCTGCCTTCTTCCTGGATTGCGTTGCCGCAATTATTTTTACCCGCTAAATCCGACGCGGGCGAAGTCGTTGTCCATGCTGATTTCTGCATCGTCGATCACGCCGGGCGCTGCTGAAATATCGTAATCGCTGGTTTCGCACTTGTCTTTTGCAAAAAAATATTCAAAGTCGCTCCCACCTAAAGCCGACGAACTAAAGAAAGCGCCAGCCTTATGGAAATTAAAATCCAATGCCACTGCGGCACGAAGTATAAGTTTGATGTTGAACCAGTAGATGGCTGCGTTCCTTTCGCGGTGATCTGCCCCAATTGCGGAGTGGACGCCACTGAATTCGCCAATAGTCGCGTGCAAGAATCCATTGGGGTCGCGGCAGCGCCGGTTCTCGTAGAATCCACCGCCAGCGCGCCGACTGAATCGAGGCTGCGCGTGCGGGTGCATGTTCCGGTTGCCTCGCAAGGCGAACCGGTGGAAATCCAGCCGCAACCCGCAATGCGTCCCGCCCCTCGCCCGTTTGTTCCGGCACCGGTCAGCGCTTACACTCCTGATGACCCGGGACTCAGCCCGAAGTTTTTTCTCGGTCTGTTAGGCGGCGCGCTGGGCGTGCTGGTCGGCTGCGCTCTTTGGTATGCGATTTTTCATTTTTCGGGCAAAAACTACCGCTTGCTGGCCGTGCTGGTCGGGCTGACCGGCGGGCTTGGCGCCAAGCTGATGAGCAAGGACGAAGGCAGCAGCCAGCTTGGCATGATCACCTCCGTCTTTGTGCTGATTGGGATTGTGTTCACCGCGTATTTCATCGGACGGGAACGCGCGCATAATTTCGTGGGGGGCTTCGAGGGTGACATTTATAAAGAGCAAGTGGCTTACGCCAAGCGCGCGGTGAAAGTTGTTCGCAACGGAACTGAAGATGAGATTCGTCTTTTTCTCGCTAAAGAAGAGGTGATCGATGGCGGCAAACCCGATCCCGCAGCGGTCAACGCCGAGGAAGTCCGCCGCTTTAGCGATGTCAAATTCGCGCATTACAAGGAACTCGCCTCCGGCAAGATCAGCGAAAAAGATTACTTCAAAACCCAGCGCCGTTGGGAACACGAGGAGCAGGTCGCTGATGCCAAGCACGCCTTAGCAGCCATGCCCAACGAGAGTGATTCGGAAATCCGCGCTTATCTCGCGCTGGAATTTGTCGAGGAAGGCGAACAACCTGATCCAAAAGCGATCACGACTGAGGATATTCAGCAGTTCCGAACCGGCGAGTTGCCTGATTTAAAGGCTCTGGCCAGCGGTCAAAAGCCATTCGTGGAAAACGCTGAGGACGATAAGACCGCCGATGCTGTACTCAAGGAAGTGGAGGAAAGCGAAAAAGGTCCATGGATGAAATTTCTGTATTTTTTTGCAGGCTGGGGTCTGGGCGGCGTGGGCATCATGTTCATCACCCTGGGCCTGAGTTACAAAATTTGTGCTCACGACTGATCAGTTCGGTTCGACGCGAGGCAGGGAAGCGGCGAAGTAATCTCTGACGAAAATGTTTTCCGTTTTTTGAGTTAACAATTGCGTCGCGAAAATTCTTTCTCTACTTTTTCGTCATGCCTCATTCTCATTCGCCTCGCGTCGCTTTGAATCGCCGCCACTTTTTGCGCGCCAGCGGATTGATCGCCGCGACCGTCGCCGGGCTGCCCGTCGCCAAAATTTTCGCCGATGACAAAGTCACGATGCCCTTTGCCCACGGCGAACGCGCGCTCGTCAAGTATCCGCAGAAACGTCCGCTCATCCGCGTCACCGCCCGCCCGCCCCAACTCGAAACGCCGATGACCGTTTTCAACGAAGGCGTCATCACGCCGAACGACGCTTTTTTCGTGCGTTATCATTTGTCCGACATCCCGCTCTCGATTGATCCCGATGCGTTTCGTCTGGAAATCAAAGGCTCGGTCGATGCGCCGCAAAGTTTTTCGCTCGCGGATTTAAAAAAATTTGAAGCGGTGGAGTTGATCGCGGTTTGTCAGTGTTCTGGAAATGGGCGCGGCTTTTCCAATCCACGCGTCGGCGGCGGACAACTTGGCAACGGCGCGATGGGCAACGCGAAGTGGCGCGGTGTGCGTTTAAAAGATTTGCTCGCGAAAGCGGGAATCAAAGCGACGGCGAAACAAGTGACGTTCAATGGCCTCGACAAACCGGTCGTGGAAAAAACGCCGGACTTCATCAAGGCGCTCGACCTCGATCACGCCAACGACGGCGAAGTGATGCTCGCTTACG
>JBDSLX010000142.1:0-4669 GCA_039916145.1 Verrucomicrobiota bacterium
AACCTTCGTAACTTACTACCAATTCAAGAGTTAGAATTGGTGCCGGTGGTCGGACTCGAACCGACACGACTTTTTACGGTCCCAGGATTTTAAGTCCTGTGCGTCTGCCATTTCGCCACACCGGCAAGTTTTGTAATTATTTCGTTGACGGCTTTTCAGGGGCAAACGGCTTTTCAGTCTTGGCCTCGCCCACAATTTCCACAGCCGCTTCTTTCTTAATCTTCGCGAAATAATCTGGCATGTGTTTCTGGGCCTCTTGCCCGACCAAGCCTTCTTTCAAATCGGGGAGAACTTTCGCAAACTCCACTTTTTCGGGCGCAATTTTTTGCAGCAGTTTAATGATGTGATACCCGTATCGCGTTTCAACCACATCGCTGACCTGGTTCGTTTTGAGAGAGAATGCGGCGGTCTCAAATTCTTTTGCCATTTCACCGCGGGCAAATGTGTATTCTCCTCCTTTTTCTTTTGATCCGGGGTCCTCGGAAAACTCCTTTGCAAGCTTGGCAAAATCCTCTCCTTTTTCAGCGCGCGTCTTCAACTGTTTTGCCAATTGCTCTTTTTCTTTCTTCTTCGCGACCGTCACCGGTTGTTGCGTCGCATGATCCACTGTTGAAATCAAAATATGCGCGGCGCGCACCGTTTCGGGGCGTTCAAATTTTGCCGGATTCTCGTCGTAAAACTTTTTCGCCTGTTCGTCCGCGATCGTAATTTTCGATTTTACTTCGCGCTCCACTACGATTTCGCAAAGCGTCTGCTCGTGCGCGCGCGCGCGAAATTGCTCCGGCGACATCCCGGTCGCTTTCAATTGCTGGTTAAACATTTCCTCCGTCGGAAATTGCTTCTTCGCATCAGCGATCAGTTTGTCGGTCGATTCCTTTGCCTTCGCTTTATCCGCGTCGTTGGCTCTGCCAACCAAAACTTTTGTGATGATGAGCCGCTGCAAAAGATTTGATTCAATGAGGGTGCGCTGTTCTTCCGGAATCGTTTGTCCGCGCGAAGCCATGTTCGCTTTGTAATCGATGAACGCATCTTCGATTTCGCTTTGCTTGACATCAAAACCTTTGCCCTTGGCCATGACCGGGTCGGCAAAAAGCTTGTCGGTTTTTTTGGCCGAAGAAGCCGCATTGGTTTGCGCGTGGAGCGAAGCGGACAACGCCACAAAAGTGAGGAGCGCGAGGCAGCGCATGTTTTTATTTATATTTTTCATGTTAAAATTTTACTATAATTTCACGACGCGAACGTTGCTAATGTCAGGGTCTTTTTGAATTTCGTCCAATAAAGAAGCGGGTGGAACACTATCGAGATTCAACACCGTCAGCGCTTCGCCGCCGACAGCATCGCGGCTTAAACTCATACTCGCGATGTTGACATTGTGCTTGCTCATGAGCGTGCCGATGTAGCCGACGATTCCGGGGCGGTCTTTATTGTTCATCAAAAAGACTACACCGTTTGGCACGATCTCGGTCGGCTGGCTGCACACGCGCACGATGCGCGGGTTGTTCGGCGAGCCAAAGAAAGTTCCACCAGCCGAGACTTTTTCTTCACCGGCGTAAACTGCCACATGCACCCATTCGTTGAAGGTCACCGGCTCGTCCGATTTCTTTTCTTCAACCGTAATTCCCGCCGCAGCTGCCGCCGCGCGAACGTTCACATTATTGACATCCTTGATCGCCCCGGCTTGAAGAAATCCAAGTAAAATCGCGCGGGTGATCGGATCGACGTTTGGCAATTCGCGCGCTTTCCCGCCGTAAGTAATGTGAACGCGGTCAATATTTGCCGGTGCAAGCTGGCTCAAAAGTTTGCCCAATTTTTCGCCGAGCAAAAGATAGGGCTGCACTTGCTCAAAAGTTTTCGCGTCGATGAACGGAAGATTGACCGCGTTGCGAACTTCACCGGTGAGCAGATACGCTGCGATTATTTCCGCCACTTCGATGCCGCATTTTTCTTGTGCTTCCGCAGTGCTGGCTCCGAGATGCGGCGTGAGCAAAACATTTGGCAACTTGCGGAAAGGGTGATCGGCCGGCAGTGGCTCGGCGGAAAAAACATCTAAAGCGGCACCGCCAACTTTCTTCGATTCCAAAGCTACAATCAGATCTTTTTCATTCACGATTTCTCCGCGCGCGCAATTAACAATGCGCACGCCCGGTTTCATTTTCGCAAAAGCATCCGCGTTTAGCATGCCGCGAGTTTGTTCCGTTACCGGCATATGAACGGTGATGAAATCCGCCGCGCTGTAAATCGAATCCGCATCAGGAACAAGCTGCACGCCGAGTTGCCGCGCGCGCGACTCGGTCAAAAATGGATCGTAGGCCAGCACGCGCATGTTGAAGGCAAGCGCGCGTTTAGCGACTTCTCCGCCGATTCTGCCCATACCGAGAATGCCCAGAGTTTTCCCGTTGAGTTCCGTACCTTGAAAAAATTTGCGATCCCATTTGCCCGCCACCATGGAACCGTGCGCTGAGGCAACATGCCGCGCCAAAGCGCCCAGCATGAAGAAAGTCAGTTCCGCCGTGGTGATGGTGTTTCCTCCGGGAGTATTCATTACGACCACCCCGCGTTGCGTCGCCGCTTCCACATCGACATTGTCCACCCCAACACCAGCACGCCCCACGACACGCAATTTCGGCGCAGCTTCGAGAACTTTCTGGCTCACCTTCGTTTCCGAGCGGACGACCATCGCCTCGACTTCGCCGACGAGTGGAATCAACTCCGCCTCGGACAAACGCTTTTCCAAAACGGTCACTTTGAATTCCGGGCGTTGTTGAAACAGAGCAATGCCCTTGGGTGAAATAGGGTCGCATATCAGCACGTTCATAAAATGGACGCGCAGTCTAGGGAAACGATTTTGGCTGGTCAAACGTTCAAATCTTTTGAAATGGTAGATTATAATTAATCCAAAGTGGTTTTATCAGGCCGACTCTCTTAAACTTCGTCGCGTGAATTTGAAAACGGTTGCCGCCTTCGTCTCTTCTTTTGCATTTGCGTTCCTCGCCAGCGCTCACGATCCCGGCTTAAGCACACTCAAGCTCCAGCGCGACGGCCAGCAACTGCGCGCCACCTTGATTTTTGCTGCGGGTGATATCAACGCAGTGGTTCCCGTCGATCAGAATTCCGATGGAACCATCTCTGCCGAAGAATCGGCGGCGGCGCTGGAAATTTTAAACAAGCTGGCCGGAAATCTTTTGGAAGTTTCGTTGGACAATAATCCGTTGCCGCTCCTCGAAACGAAATGCGCCAGGGATACGAACGATAATTTTCGATTCGACATGACGTTCGCGCCCAGTCCTGGAGCTTTTTTGAAAGTAATTTCAAAATGGCTGGATCTCCTGCCCTCAGGTCATCGGCAGTTCGTCAGTTTTCAGGAAGGAAACGGGGCGGCCATGACCGAGGATTTGCTCGATGCGGCGAATAATATTTTTACGACAGATATTTCGCCCTCACCCAGGCAAACACCCAAACAATATTCGTTTTCAGAATTTTTTGTCCTCGGAATCCATCACATCTGGACTGGCTACGATCATTTACTATTCTTGTTCGCGCTGCTGATCGTTTGCGACAGTTTCGCTTCGATTGCAAAAATCGTGACCTGCTTCACATTGGCGCATTCACTCACGCTTGCCTTGGCGACCTTGAACATCGTGCAAATTCGCAGCGACATTATTGAGCCCACCATTGCCGCATCCATTGTTTACGTCGGGCTGGAAAATATTTTGCGCAAAGGCCATCCGAAAGGGCGTTGGTTGCTCACCTTCGCGTTCGGGCTGGTGCATGGATTTGGTTTTGCGAGCGTTCTGCGCGAAATGGAAATTGCGAAAGGTGGAAACGTCTTCGTGCCGCTGGTCTCGTTTAATCTCGGTGTTGAAGCCGGACAAATCGCCGTGGCTGCAATCGTTTTGCCTTTGATTTGGCAATTGAAAAAGAAGCAATCGTTTGCGCCGCGCTGGATTCCAGCATGTTCAGCATTAGTCGCCGCTGCCGGGGCTTTCTGGTTCATCCAACGCGTCTGGTTTTGAAATCAAATTCGTTCGCGCGGTCAGAAAAGTCTTCAACTCCGCCGCCGCCTTTCCACCAAAGCCAGAAACTTCTGCAATCTGTTCCACTGAGGCGAGACGCAGTCGTTGCACCGAACCGAATTGCTTGAGCAATGCTGCTTTGCGGTTGCCACCGATGCCTGGAAACTCGTCCAAAATGCTTTCGGAAATTTTCTTAAGGCGAAGTTTCGCATTGTAGGTGTTGGCGAAACGGTGCGATTCATCGCGGACGCGTTGCAACAACTTCAGCGCGCCAGATTCGTGCGGCAATCGCAACGGCTCGCTTTCGCCGGGCTGATAAATTTCCTCAAACTCTTTCGCCAAACCGATGATTGGAATTTTGCTCAAACCAAGTTTGGCCAGCTCAGCACAAGCCGCGTTGAGTTGACCTTTGCCGCCGTCGATCAAAATCAAATCAGGCAAGTTCGATTCTGGATTCTGAATTTTGGATTCTGTTTCCTGATTCCCTTCTTCAACTTCGGACTTTGGACTTTGGACTTTGGACTCATGAATCAAACGCGAATACCGCCGTTTCACCGTCTCCGCCATGCAGGCAAAATCGTCCTGGCCGGTGACGGTTTTCATTCTGAACCGGCGATAATTGGAACGATCTGGACGCCCCCGCCAGAAACTGACCA
>JBDSLX010000143.1:0-5378 GCA_039916145.1 Verrucomicrobiota bacterium
CGAAAAGTTTGCCGATGTGCTGGTCAATCGAGTCAAGCGCCTCGTACGCCTCGGTCGTTTGCGGGCCAAAGCGATGCTGCGTTCCGTCCGCGAATAAAAAGTGGAGGAGCATGAAATTGGGCCGATGTTTCTGTAGGACATAACCCGCTGCCTCAGCCCAAATTTCATCGCGTTTGGTCCCGGATTTATTAATGAACGCAGCCTCGCTGGAATCGTCGAGAATTTTTGCGGCGGTCAATTCCTGGATCAATTGCGGAGTAGTATAACGAAGCTGGTTTTGCACATCGGGAAAAGTGTAGTCCAGCGCTGCGGCATCCTTGGTGCAAGGCCAGTTGATCCCTGCCGTGCTGAATCCTTTTTTGTGCAGAAAATCATAGACTGTCGGCACCGCCACCAATTCCGTTTGGCTCCTTTCGGGGTCGCGTTGCAGCGCGCCGTTTTTATCCGGCAGCATCAGGCCGTTGTAGAGGACGGAATGTTTCGCCGGACTCACGCCGGTGATGAGCGTGGTATGATTCGGCCAGGTCACGGACGGATTGGAAACTTTCATTCCTTTTGCGACGACGCCTTCTGCTGCAAGTTTGCGCAGGTTCAACAGCGGCGCTTTGGGGTCATCGAAATAAAACGCCGCCGCGCCATCAATCGTGATGAGAATGACGTGATGCGGTTTGGCTGAATTTTCGGCGGCAATTCCGGCGGTAAAATTGGCCGTGATAAATAGGGCAATGAGAGTGCGTAACATTTTTTATAAATTTTTGTAAAACCACCGTTGGGGAGAAAAATTTTATTTTAGTCCATTAAACAGTTCCAACACTTGGCGCACAACCTTTGGCGCAGCTTCAGTTTCCAAATAACTGGAGCGCGCGCGCCAGGTTTCGTATCCGCCAAGTTTGTGCTGCGCGGGCGTGGGCAAATAGCCGTTGTAACCGTTGGCCAGTTCGATGGTGAAGGTCGGTTTGAACGGACTTTGTTTTTTTAAATCGAGTCCAATTTCCACAAACACTTCACACGGAATTGCGGCGATTCCTAAATCGCCGATGCGAAAAGTTTGAAGAATAATCGGAACTTGCGCCGGATATTCGGAGAGCAAAACGGTTTCGCGCGCATAGACATCAGGGCTCCACGAGGCGACCTGGCCGTTGTTTTGTTGCGCCTTGGCCAACTGAATTTTTGCTTTTTCAATTTCTTCAGCAGAAGGCTTTCGCACGCCAAGACTGATTTCTCTCTGCGCCGATTTCAGTTCCACCCAATCGCGCCATTCGATTTTTTGATACGCAGCCAAAGCGACGGCGGCAACATCATTGGCAACACGAGTGATTCGTTCGAATGATGGTTCTGCTTTGTATGGCTCACGAAAGTTCGTACTGTTGCAATCTCCACTCGTGCCGTTGGACATAATCCCGACGAAAGACGGCTCTTGCCGATCTGCATTGAGTAATTGCTGGATGCGATCCGCAAACGCGCCGAAATAATCAGCTGAATAAGTACTACCCGGAACGCCGCCGCAATAATGCATCGAATAATTTGCGAGCAACGCGATCGGTCGGCCATCCAGCGCTTTGATGGCGATGATCGGAACTTCTGGATCAGTTGGCCCGGCAGGTTCGAGCAAATCAGGATTGCCCGGAACCGGATTCATTCGCACCTGATCGTTCGTGCCGCCCAACAAATCTTTATTAATCACGCCGGGTTTCATTTTCCATCGGCGATTGGAAACGTGTCGTGGCTCAATGCCGACTCCCCAGCCAATTTTTGCGGGCCCTAAATTGTTGATCGCCTGACAAACGGCGTCGGCTAAACGAAAAGTGAGAAAATGTTGATATTCTTTATTGGCGTCAGTTTGAAAAACACTAACCGACGCGGGCGCAGAATGGGTGTGCGTCGCGGCCATCAAAATATTCTCCGACGCAAACCCGGTTTTTTCGTGAATCAGTTTTTTCGCACCATCAAAAATTTCTCGGTAAATCATACAACTGTCCGCGACCACGATGGCGAGCCTCGTTGTTCCATCGTCAAACACAATGGCGCGAGCACGCAGCGGATCGTGAAGGTTTGTCCCTTTGTGATCGTGCATGCCGCCGTTGATCGAAATTCCCATCCACGGTGAAATGTCCATCGCAGCAGCCCCGGCGCGAAACATCTTGTTGGTTTGTTCAGCGTCCACACGGGTGCCGATGGCGCAAATGAAAATCACCAGCAAAACGCTTTTCCAAAAGGAACGAGAGTGAGGATTTAATTGCATTGGCAGATTGAGACAGCTTTTGTTTCGTCTCGCAAGATTGCGACGAGGAAAATTCAACCGTATTTCGCGGTTCTACTTCTTCAAATGTGCATCCAAAAACGACTCAGCCATTTCACGCGCTTCCGGTGAATAGCGATGTCCTTGGTGATGATTGAACCAGCCTAGATTTTCCGTCGCGCCAAAAAGTTTATAAACTGGCATCGCTGCTTCGAAAAACGACCAACTCTTGTCGCTATCGGCTGAATCTCCAGCGAGTAAAAGAAAAGCGCGCGGCGCAACCATCGAAAGCACCTGATCATTTTCCAAAATAAATTTCGGGTCTTTTATTTTGGAACCGAGATACCAGGCCGCATCCCAGTTGCTGAATTTTAAACCGATTCCGGCTTCGCTCGAAACAGAGGCTTTGTAACGTTCGTCGAAAGCCGGCGCGTAGAGCGCCATTTTTCCGCCAAGCGAATGGCCGATGCAACCGATTCGACTTTTATCCACGTTCGGCAATGACTCCACGAAATCTGCCGCGCGAATGGCATCAAAAGTCATGCGCGCCATCGCCGACCAGTTCGGATGTTGCTCGTAAATCCGTTTCGCGTTCGCTGTCCACATGTCCGCATTCGGTTTTGCTTTGGTTCCTTCGTCGAAAATAAAATTGCGCGGACACCAAACCACGTAGCCGCGTTGGACGAGATGAACTCCCTGGCGTTTCTCTGCGTCGTAAGTCGGCTCCAATCCAGCCACGCCTCTTGCCTGAAATGGCGTCGTCGGATGAAACACGACAATAGCCGGGAGTTTTCCTTTGAGATTTTTTGGCGTGAGCAAATAGCCGTCCTCGAAAACGCCTTCCTCAATTTGATACTTCACATATTGCCGAGTGAACTCAGGCAAATCTTCTTTCGCCAAAAATTCCGTCTTGAGCGGCGCTCTTTGTTTGGGAAATTCGCCCATGAATTTCTCCCAATCGCGTTTTAAAACTTCACGCTGCTTGAACCATTGTTCTGTTGTGGTGATCGTTTCGCCTTTGGACGTCTTCAACAGCGATTTCAGTTTTGGCGAATCCTTTGGTATCTGCGCTGGCGCGATTTGGATTTTCCGAGTGAGGCCGCTTTCAGCAATGGCCATCTGGGTTGCGGAAAAAGCAAAAAACAGAAGTAGAATTATTTTCATCGGAGCGCGGACTTTAGTCCGCTTCAATGCGACACACACTATTGGTTTCGCAAGGTTTTCGCATTTTGAAAGTTGAAGCAGCTTGAACGTCCCGCTCCTAAAGCTTCTTGCCAAAGCCCTTTTTCGGTTTGCCGTCTTTATCCAATTTATCGCAGGTCCAAAGCAAGCCACGCGTCACAAGATCAAGATAAACATCGGTTTTCATTGTGTCGTTGAGATGGCCGAGTGTGGTGCCGAAGATTTTGCTTTTGCCGAAAGTGTTCACCCAAATGCTAGGATGTTTATCGTCCTCTTTTTTGGGCGTGATACTTTCGGCGAGCGGAATGCAGTTAGGCCAAACTTTTTTAATCTCGTAGAGTTCATCCTCGGTGTCGTGGAACATCGCGGGAAAACCTTTCATGATCGGATGTTCAGGTTTTACATTGACGACATCGAAAGCGCGCCTGGCTTGATGACGATAAGAACTGACGCCGAGCAGTTTTCGCCATTCGTCGGTTTCCGCTTCGCGATAACTGTGGATCGAGCAATGGATCATCACGACGCCGACACCGTTGGTTTGTGCGCGAGCGATTCCTTCGATAAACGGAACATCCACAACTTTTCCGGAACATTCGTTGTGAACGATGACATCGTATCCTTTCGTCCAATCCGGTTTTTCATAAACGCTGAACTTGTGTTCTTTATCATCGCTGCCCCCTTCGTGAACAATTGTCCAGGTCACGTTGGCGCGCGCGCTGATTCCTTCGGTCAAAGTTTTCTTTTGCACTTCGTAATCGTGGCAGCAGCCGCCGGTGATGAGAAGGGCGCGGAGTGGTTCGGCGGATTGGGCGCAAATGGCGGAGAAAAGAAAAACGGAAAACATCGAACATCCAACATTGAACGTTGAACGCCGAAATTTTCTCAGGCGACGCGTGTTCCCCAATTCAATGTTCAGTGTTGGATGTTGGATGTTCGATGTTGGTTTTTTGTTCATACGTCGCAGATTTTCACCGCCTGATTTAACGAAGCAACCTTGTCGCGTATCGGAATAAATTCCTGGCCGACGAAACCTTTGTAACCCGTTTCAGCAATCGTCTTCATCACAGCGGCGTAATTGATTTCCTGCGCGTCATCAATTTCGTTGCGGCCCGGATTTCCGGCGGTGTGATAGTGCGCGACGTAAGGATGGTGTTGTTTGATGCGCGCGATGATGTCGCCGTGCATGATTTGCACGTGATAAATGTCGAACAAGAGTTTCATCCGTTCGGAACTGATTCGTTTGCAAATCTCCACGGCCATTTCGATGTTGTCGCAGAAATAATCGGGATGTCCTTTCATCTCGACGTTCACGCGGGAGTTGAGCATTTCCAGACAGATCGTCACTTTTTTCTGTTCCGCGTAGCCGACGATTTTCTTCAAACCCTCCACCATGTTTTTCATGGCGACTTCGTCGGACAAACCTCTGCGAAAACCAGAAAACGTAATCACATTTTGAAAACCAGCCGCTGCCGTGGCGTCGATGCGTTCGCGCAAAATTTTCCAACACTCTTCATGTTCCTCCGTATGCGCAAATCCTTTGGCGAAACCGTGGCTCGGCGTAATCGCGCAAGCCAAGCCGAGTTTTTTTAACATTGGCCAATGTTCCGGCCCGACGAGTTCGACGGATTTAATTCCCATTCGCGCGGCATGTTTCGCGAGTTCTTCAACCGGCATCGGCTTGAAACACCAGAGCACGACCGATTGGTTGATGCGGTTTCCCTTCGCTTTGTAAAAATTTTCCTCCGTCGCTGCTCTTCCGATTCGCGGCAACGCCATAGCCGCACCGAGGGCAAAACCTGTTTTTAGAATTGCACGTCGGCTTGTGACAGCAGATGGGGTGAAATTGGCGGATTGAGATTTCGAATTCATAAATTCAAATTTTTTTTGGAGCGGCAATTGAAATAACATGGTCGGAATTGGTTCGCCATGTAAAATCTGCATCCAAAATTAGTCGCGG
>JBDSLX010000144.1:0-14188 GCA_039916145.1 Verrucomicrobiota bacterium
ATCTTGTGCGAAAACGAACTGCCAGCGGGACGATGGCAGCACCATGCGGAAACAACAAACGACTGGCAAACCGACACGATTTCCGTTTTGGAAACCAATCTCGACGACATCAATTCCGAAATTCTAGGACACTTCGCGGAGAAAGTTTTGGCCGCAGGCGCGCTCGACGTTTTCCACACACCGATTCAGATGAAAAAAAATCGTCCGGGAGTTTTGCTGACGATTTTGTGCGCCGTTTCCGATGCCGACAAATTCAGCGAAATGATTTTGCGCGAGACGAGCGCGTTCGGCGTTCGGCGTTCCATGGCAGAGCGACGAAAACTCGAGCGCGAATTGCAAACAGTGAAAACGCAATTCGGCGAAGTTACGGTAAAACTTGGAAAGCTGAATGGAAAAATCATCCAGGCATCGCCGGAATTTGAATCGTGCAGGAAATTGGCCGACGCAAAAAATGTTTCGTTGAAAGAAATTTATGATGCCACGACTCGCGCAGCCATAACGGCAAATTCTTCGAGATAATTTCAAAGAGCCGCGCCAGATTCATTTCATGAAAGCCGTTCAACTCATCGCCCACGGCGTGCCGGGAACAATGGAGCTTCGCGAAATCCCCGATCCAAAACCGGGCGATGACGAAGCGGTGGTGCGCGTGGGTGCCTGCGGATTGAATCGCCTCGATTTGTGGACGGAAGAAGGCGCTTTACCGGTCAAACTTCAACTGCCGCGCACACTCGGTTGCGAAGTCGCGGGAGAAATCATCGTCCTCGGAAAAAATGTTTCGCAGTGGTGCATCGGTGATCGCGTGGCGGTTCAATCCAATTTGTTTTGTGGCGAATGTGAATTTTGTTTGCTTGGAAAAGAATCCATTTGCATCCAAGGAGAAATTCTGGGCGTTAATCGCGACGGTGGATTTGCCGAGCAAGTGGTTGTGCCCGCGTCATCGCTCGTTCAATTACCTGATGAAGTGAGTTTTGAAACCTCAGCGGCGTTGACGCTTGCCGCAAGCACGGCGATGCACATGCTGACGAACCGCACCAAGGTCCGTTCTGGCGATTGGATTCTCGTCATGGGCGGAGCGAGTGGCGTTGGTTCGGCGGCAATTCAAATTGCCAAGCAATTGGGTGCTTATGTTATCAGCACGGGTTCAACGGAAGCCAAACGCGATTTTGCTGTAAAGCTCGGCGCAGATTATGTCGTTGATTCGGGTGATGAATCCTGGCCCGGACAGGTTCGTAAAATTACACAAAAACGCGGCGTTGATTTTGTCGTGGAACACGTTGGCGGCGAAGTTTTGCTCAAAGCCGTTGAATGCCTGACACGCGGTGGAACTATCGTGACGTGCGGCGCGACGGCGGGCCGTGATGTGCAATTAAAACTTTGGCCGTTGTTCGTCAAAGAACAGAGTATCGTGGGAAGTTACGGACGCAATCGCGTTGATATCGAAGCGACCTTGCGATGGGCGGAGCAGGGGAAGATCAAGCCGGTCATCGATCGCATTTATCCGCTTCACGAAACTACGCAAGCCTTCGCGCAACTCCGTCATCGCGCCGTGATGGGAAAGCTCATTGTGAAGCCGTGAATCCCGGATTTTGCGTTAGAGCCGTGACGCAGATTTCCAACCCGCAAACGTTCGATAGTTCAAGCGCGTTTCCAATCGCACACGCCTCTGCCGATGGGAAATCGGCAATACAGCAGGTTGGAAATCTGCGCTACGACGCCGCGAACGGATTATTCAGGCCATTGCAAAATCCGGGTGAACCGGTTTTCGCCTCGTAAAAAGGGAAAATCAGTTGACGCACCGAATTTCGATTTGTAGATTACGCGTCCTTTGGCATCCAAGGTAGCTCAATGGTAGAGCTCCGCACTGTTAATGCGGCTGTTGAAGGTTCGAGCCCTTCCCTTGGAGCCATCTTTGACAACGACTTGGTGAGTAGCGAACGCCAAAACGTTCCTCCAATCCTACCTTGGAGGTGATTCAAGCACTCGCCAATGCCGGGGCCGCGTTTTCCGCCCTTACGAGTGCGCATCAAAGCGGAGGACAAAACGGACGCGAAAAACAAAGTTGAAGCTGAAATCGCCGGGCAGATATTTCCCGAATCCGAGGCCATCGTTAAAAATGAGATTCGAGAATTGAAGAAAGTTCTTCCTGAATACGGGAAAGCAAATCCTCGCTCATTCCGCCCTTGCAGAGTTGCTCGCAAAACTTTCACTGATTTTTAAGTTTTAATTCTTTGGGTTCAGCCTCGCCCTCAACTTTTATTAAAACGGAATCATCGCGAATTTCCTGGCAGAGAACATCAATCTGTTTCTCGCCCAGTTTCACTTTTGCTTTTTCCCCAACCGCCAAAGTTTGATTGTTGATCAGAGCGAAGCGTCGGTTTTTTGCTCCGGTAATTCCTTTCAACGTGAGTTCGGTATAGCGAATGACTGGCGCGGGCTGCGGTGAAAACGCGGGGGAGGAATTGACTGGCACCGTTGGCGTGGGCGCTTCGGCGGAAGTCGCGTTGGAGGCCGCTTGAGATTTGCCTCCAGGAATTTTTTCCAGAGCAGCTATGTAATTGGCAGCGCCTCCTTCCAAATATCCGCCGCGAGCGAGTTTGTTTCCATCCGCGTCGAGGATAATCACAGTCGGATAGCCTGTGATCTCGAATTTTTCGGCCAGGGCAGCATTGGCCGCTTGCAATTCCGGTGTTTGCGGGATTGCCTTCGGAAAATCCAACTCGACTAAAACAAAATTGGTCTGGGCATAAGTCAGGAATTCGGGCTGACCAAAAACTTCGCGCTTCAATTTCTTGCACCATCCGCACCAGTCCGAACCGGTGAAAAAAAGGAGAGCGTTTTTATTTTCAGCCTTGGCCTTGGCCAACGCCGCCGGAACATCGGTCAGCCACTCAGTCGCAGCCGCCCCCAAAGGCGAAGCGAGTAAATAGAAAATTGTCCCGATCAAAAGGTTGTTTCTCATAGTAGGATTCATTTAGACATTAAACGTTCTTGGGAATGACACAATGCAGTTTGCTCGCCAAGATTTTTTACTGCCCTCAGGATTCCATTTTTTAGAATCGTCTGTCCTTTGTTGAGACAGTGGGTGCCAATGCGGTTCGGTTTGGAAAAACAACTGCGAAAATTTAATTGTGAATATCGAGGAGCTTTCGCACGGAAAACATATCTCGAAATTTTCGGCCAAAAATTTTCTGACATTCTTAACCGTCTGGCACAAAGAATGTTCGTTTGGCTTCATCGAATTGGAGGGAGGAATCAAGCCGGTCTGGAAACAGAAAATTCTTCAGCCATTCTATCAACAAAGGAACGGCAAAAACTCATGTCAAAAAACTTAAGATTTATTCTCGGGATTTCGCTGGCGCTCGTCGGAGCGCTCGCTTTTTTATTCTATTCCCTTTCCATTCCGTCCAAGGAAATCACCCGTGCGCAATTGCAGGAATTATTGAAGAACAATTCCATCGTGGCGGCCAAAGTTTCGCCCACCCCCTACACAGGAATCTATGCCGTCGAGGGGACAGAGAAGTCCGGGCAGCAAGTCGCCAAATTTAAAATCACCACGCATCTGGATGAAGTAGAAACAAAGACGTTGGTCGATCTGAACTCGGTTAAAGTGGAAATTCCTGGCAAAGGTGTCACGGCGCTTCTGGTGAACCTTCTGCCTCCTCTCATTATCGGCGGGGTTGTCATCGGACTGCTCGTTTATCAAACCAACATTGGCAAAAGTAAAAAGGGCCATCGCGTCAAACATCGCCCCGAAACTCGTTTTCGTGATGTTGCCGGAATTGAGGAGGCAAAAAGCGAAGTTCAGGAGATTGTCGATTTTTTAAAAAACCCGAAAAAATACAAGCGGCTCGGCGGCCTTTTGCCCAAGGGCGTTTTGTTAATCGGCCCTCCCGGCACCGGAAAAACGATGCTGGCAAAAGCGATCGCGGGCGAAGCGGAGGCGAATTTCTTCAGCGCGCATGGCAGTGATTTCAACGAAATATTTGTCGGCGTCGGCGCTAAACGAATTCGCGAACTTTTCAAGCAAGCAGCGAAAAATAAACCGGCGATCATATTCATCGACGAAATTGATTGTCTGGCCAAGAAGCGAAAAATGGATGGCCACGGCGAATTGCAAAATACCAACAATGCGTTGCTCGCGGCGATGGATGGATTTGAGCCGAGCGATGGAATTGTCGTATTAGGTGCAACCAATCGGCCGGAGGATTTGGATGAAGCGCTGGTGCGTCCGGGTCGCTTTGACCGAAAAGTGCATGTGCCATTGCCCGATCGAAAAGGCCGTCGCGCCATTCTGGCCAGTCACACTTTGAAAAAGCCGATTCAAAGTAAAGAGGCCACGCTTGATCTGATTGCGCAAACCACTCCTGATTTATCCGGTGCCGATTTGGCGAGCATCATCAATGAAGCGGCGATTCTCTGCGCGCAAAAGAATCTTGAGGAAATTGGCCTGGCTGAATTGGAAGAGTCGCGTGACAAAGTTCGCTGGGGAAAGGAACGCAAATCAATGGTCTTAAAGAAAGAAGAACGCGAAATGGTGGCATATCACGAAGCCGGTCATACCATCATCAATTTGCAAAAGGCTTTGCTCCCGCCGCTTTACAAAGTGAGCATCATCCCGCGCGGAGCGGCGCTGGGCGTAACGACGTTGCTTCCAATTGAAGATCAAAACATTCACAGCAAAACTTTTTTACTCGAACAAATGGTCGTGCTTATGGGCGGGCGCGCTGCCGAAAAAGTTTTTTACGGCGCGACCACCAATGGCGCCCACGGTGATCTGGACACAGCCAAGAAGATTGCGCACAAAATGATTCACGACTGGGGTATGGGCGAAAAACTTTATTATCAGTCCGAACAAAAAGACGCGGAGGTGGAAATAAACCGTTTGCTGGAAACGGCGGACAAAGAAGCGCTGGCCATTGTGCAACGAGAAAAGGACAACACCCACAAGCTCGCGCATGCTTTACTTCAGCATGACACTTTGACTCGCGAACAGGTTCTTGAGTTGTTACAGGAAGGGAAACTTCCTTCACCGGAATCCAAACCTGTTTTGAATTAAAAAATTCGGATGGAGAGCAAATCCCGATGACTTGTCAATCGGGGTTTTATTTTTGGCTTTGCCCGGTCGGATGATATTTGCTTGGACGGCTTTTGTCCGAGCGGCTGTTGCAAACTTCAGCCATGAAAATATTACCTCGGATGAATTCGTGGACAATCGTTGCGACATTTGGATCTGCTCAACTCGTCGTGAATCAAAACGGCGAAGTCGAATTGCGCGGTGGATCGAAAGTGGAACAAATTTCTGCGCGAGAATGGATTTCGTTGTTTATGCACGAAGCTGTTCCACGCATCGGGTCAAATTAAAGTTTCAACTTCTGCTTCACAGTTTCCGCTCTCAATGCTACGGGTATTCGCTATTAGTTGTTCCGGAAATTAAAATGGACTCCAAGCCGATTAAAGTTCTGTTGGTCGAAGACAATCCTGAAGATGTTTTTTTGCTGGAAAGGATTCTGCAAAAAGCCAGAGGGGCGCGCTTTGAGTTGGAATCGGCCGAAAACCTGAAGCAAGCGCTGGCGCGATTGAATCAGGGGAATATAGACGTGATTCTCCTGGATTTGTCGCTGCACGACAGCCAGGGCTTGGAAACGTTTTACGCCACCCAGGCAAAAGCCCCCACCGTTCCAATTATTGTTTTGAGCGGTTTGGACGACGAGACTATCGCGCTGAGTGCCGTTCATGCCGGAGCGCAGGATTATTTGGTAAAAGGACGCGTGGATAGCCAACTGATCATGCGGGCGATGATTTATGCCATCGAACGCACGCAAGCGAAGATGGCGTTGCTCAAGGCGGAGGAGAAATACCGAAGCATTTTTGAGAATGCCGTTGAAGGAATTTTCCAAACAACGCCCGATGGCCGGTATCTCAGTGCCAATCCCGCCCTGACGCGAATTTACGGATATCATTCGCTGGAGGAATTGACTTCCACTTTAGTTGACATCGAAAAATCGCTTTACGTTGATCCAAATCGGCGTACGGAATTTGTTCGTTTGATGCAGGAGCAAGGCGTGGTCAATGATTTTGAGTCGGAGATTTATCGGAAGGACGGGAGTATTATTTGGATTTCTGAAAATGCGCGCGCCGTTCGTGATCGGCAGGGAAATTTATTGTACTACGAAGGATTGGTTGAAGATATTACCAAACGAAAACGAGCTGAGGAGACATTGCGCTTTTCCGAAATGCGATTCCGCTCCGTCTGGGAAAATGCCTCGGACGGAATGCGTCTGACGGACGCAAAGGGGACGATTCTCGCCGTTAATCCTGCTTTTTGTCACATTGTGGGAATCAAAAATGAGGAGATTGAAGGAAAACCTTTCACGGTGATTTATTCGGAGACGGAAGATCTCGAGGAAATGATGGAAAAGTACAAAGAACGTTTTGCAGAACGGAAAATCGAAACGCAGTTGGCACGTCACGTCGTTTTCCGTTCTGGCAAATCCGTTGATTTGGAGCTGTCGAATTCGTTTGTGGATTTGGAACATAGGGATTCATTGCTTCTCAGCGTGTTTCACGACATCACTGTGCGCAAACAAGCCGAAGAACGAGAGCATCAGGCGAACCTCGAACTGGCTCGCAGCCAGGCTGAGTTGCGCAAAAAAAACGAGGTGATGGAAGATGACCTGCGCATGGCCCATGAAATTCAACAGGCCATTTTACCGCAACAATACCCTACGTTTCCTAACGGAGTTCCTCATAAAAAAAGCCTGATTCGCTTTTGTCATCGCTACCATCCAACCGGTCAAGTGGGCGGCGATTTTTTTAATGTCCTGCCTTTGTCCGATACCAAAGCCGGGATGTTTATTTGCGACGTCATGGGCCATGGCGTTCGTTCGGCGCTCGTCACGGCCATGGTGCGCGCGATGGTCGAGGAATTGAAGCCGGTTGCGAGGGATCCTGGAGAATTACTCACTCGCATAAACAGGGATTTGCGAACGATTCTTCAGCAGACCGGCACTCCGCTGTTTACGACGGGGTTTTATATCGTTGCCGATTTGGAAAACCGCCAATTTGTTTTCGCGAATGCCGGTCACCCGAAACCGTTTCTTATTCATCGGAAGTCCAACAAGGTCGAGATATTGCGGAATTTTGACGGAAAGGCGCGCCCGGCACTGGGTTTATTTCAGGAGTCGGCTTATCTCAACTCGGAAATTCCATTGTCTCCTGGCGATGTGGTGATTCTCTACACGGATGGCCTGTATGAAATCGAGAGTAAACAGGGCGAGCAATACACCCCAGAAATGCTGCTCGCCGCTGTGGAGAAACATGCACAAAAACCGTGTGCTGATCTTTTTGACGCGCTTCTGTCCGACATTCAGAAATTTTCCGGCAGCAACGAATTTGCGGATGACGTTTGCCTCGTCGCCATGGAAATTGCCGATCCAGAATCCACATAAAAAAGCGCCGACCCCTAGATCTACTGATTGCTCTTAAAGAAGATGACATCGCTGGATTATCTTCTTTCTCGATCCACAGATGACCCAATCTTCATTTCGCAATTCAAGTCTTCTCTGTTTCTTTTCTTGGAATTTGACGCTCTGAACACTTTTATTCGATCCGAGTCCATTGACAAATACTCATCACGGCGGAAGGTTCAGGACGAAGGGTTTTTATGAAACGAGAATGTACATGGATATTTGCCGTAAGTCTTGCCTTGGCCGCGTTGACGACGGACGCTCAACCAACCGGCACGACCAATAAGTTTAGTCCAACAATCAGTGGTTTTACGGCCAACCCAGTTTCCGGATTTGCTCCAAATCCCGTGAGTGGTTTCAGGCCGGCACCGGTTCAGGGTTTGACGCCCCAGGCTGTGGGTCCGCTAGCGACAAACCCTGTCAGCGGCTTCACTCCGAACGTGCCGTTGACTACGCCGTCAGGAGGAGTGAGCGGCAATGCTGTGATTATCACTCCGCCCCTTCCGCCGGCCCTCGCCACGCCAAATACTACAACAGTTCCCCTCACCGTGACAAATACCGTGCCTCTGTTCTAAAGGTCCGTGCGGATGAAACTGGTTTCTTCTGAGAGATCAACTCTGTTTCCCGCAATTGAAGTTTTTCGAGAAGATGTATTCGGAAACAACTTTGCCTTTGATGAGATGCTCTTGGATGATGCGTTCCAAAACGGCAGGCGAACAAGAATGATACCAGATTCCTTCCGGATAAACGACGGCGATTGGCCCATTGGTGCAGACGCGAAGGCAATTCACTTTGCTGCGATAAACCAGCGGATGCGCTCCCACCAGATTCAATTCCTTGAGTCGCTTTTTTAAAAAATCCCACGACTCAAGGCTGCTTTCTTTTGTGCTACAGTTCGGTTCGGTTTGATCGGCGCAAAGAAATATGTGCCGAGCATATTTGTCGAGGCCCAATGACTGCGCTGATTTCGTCAACTCGTCTGTCATGCACGAATCCTAATGAAATTTTTTTCAGCATTCAATTCTGAGCATCAAAGTCCGCGTTCGGTTGGAGCTATGATAATGCCGGGTTCGTCACGAAAGCGTTTGTCTGGTTCCGACGCGGAAAAATTTTCCGAGCGTCGCAATAAATCAAGCAAAGCGTCTGCGACAGCTTTTGGCGCTTCCAAGGGCGAAGCATGTCCGACTCCCGGTAGCTCAACATATTTTGAATTTGAAATCATTTGTGACATTTGCCGCGCGCGTTCTGGTGGAATGATTTTATCTTCCGTGCCGTGGATCACGGTAGCGGGAATTTTCAATGTGCGAAGCAATCCAGTTCGGTCGGGACGACGCGCCATTGCTTCCAAGGCCCAACAAATTCCTTCGACGCCAGCCTTCTCCGCGCCATCAATCGGGAACCGCGTCAACCCAGAATTGTTTTGATTTGCAGCAGAAAACATTTTCGGAAGCAAAGTCTCGACGGCAGGCTTTGTTCCGTCGCGCTGAACTTTTTCAATTAAGTTGCGCCGGGATTGCTGAATTTCCGGCGTGTCGGTAATTGCTTGGGTGCTGATCAAACCTAATCCAGCGATGTATTCTTTGTGTTTTTCGGCAAATGAAAGCGCCACATAGCCGCCCATCGACATTCCGGCAACAACGGCGCGCTTGACAGAATGAAGCTGAAGAAGTCCCGCAACATCGTCCGCCATTAAATCGATCGAAGGTTCATCGTTGCGGGCGGGATTGTCGCCAAAGCCTGGCAGATCGGGGGTCATCACTTTGGTTTTATTTTCGAGCGCGAGCACGACATCTTTCCACATTGTGTGATCGAATGGATAACCGTGAATTAAAATCAAAGCGGGCAGGGGCATAGGGTGTGAATGCAACGATCAGCGTTACCAATTTTTATTTCTTCGGTGACTGTGTGGAGGTTTGTGGCCAATTTCGCCCAAATTCTTGTTCCAGGTTTCTGCTTGCTCCGGCGAGGAATCAAATGGGTCGAGGAGATGCAGTGAATCGCCGCCGTCCGCGCCGGTAATTTCCCAGTCGATGTAATACTCCACCGATTGTTTTCGCAAAAGATGCATGGCGCGGGAGCGGACGTGAGCGCGGGTGTCGTGCGGCGGTTTCAGCGTCGCTTCGGCAATTTCATCGGAAGAAATTTTCCACGGAGCAGGCGTTTGCGCGAGCGCCAGCCCCAAACTCCGAGCGGGATCAACGTGATGAAATTCCAAATCCTGCGACTTTAACCATGCGTCGCTCCAATCAATTTTTTCCTGCTCCTTGAATTGGTTGAAGAGCCAATGCTTGGTGATCCAATCGACTTTGCCGACGAGTTCCTCCGGCTTGTTCGCGAGAGACGCCAGAGTTGCGCCCCAGATTTTCAGCAGGTCATCGGTTTCTTTGTCGCGTCCGCGAAACTCGCGCCGCGCCGCTTCTTGAAATTGTTGCAAAAGAGAAACCGCTTCCACGCATTTTCCGTCGGAGAGCGGAACGAGCCACGGCCCGTTTATCTGGTGCGCCAGCGTGCGAAACGTCATCACCGCGTCAGCCAACATTATTTTTGGAAGACAATCGGCTTCGAGCAAATCCAGAACAAGTGAGGTCGTGCCAACTTTCAAAAGCAGCGTCGTCGGCAAAACATTTGTGTCGCCGTGCAAAAGATGAAGGCGGCGATATTTTCGCGCGTCAGCGAGTGGTTCGTCACGTGTGTTGATGATGGCGCGATTGAACTGCACCCACTCGAAAAGATCGTTGTTGATGTAGTCCGCGCGCTGGCTGATTTGAAAAACATTATCGGCGCCGGGCCGCGTAAATTCGCCACGCGATTCGGCGGCGAGGGTTGCTCCGACTCGACCTGCGCTGACGTAAAGCAGTCGCAAAGTTAAAAATGCGAGGAGCGAATGAACGTTGGTTTCAGTGAGGGGAGCCGAGCGGCGAACAAGATAATTTTCGTGGCAACCAAAAGTTGCGCCGGAATAATGGTCTATGTTGTTGCGGATGAAACTGACATCGCGATCCAGCCGCAAATCTTTCAATGCCTGAAGCAGAATGGCGTCCCCAGCGGAGTCGTAGCGGAGCACATCAACGAGTGACATGCATTCGGGCGTGCAATATTCCAAATGCCCCATGTCGATGTAAGCGCGTCCGCCGTTAAAGAGAAAACCGCCATTGCCAGCGGGCTCGTCCCAGTCTCGCTGATGAACGTCGATGAGGCCGAAGCGTTGTTCGCGGAAAATCCAATCGCGCACACGGGTCACGGCGCTGGGGGTGCCGGGAAGATCATTTGTTAAGCAGCCGTATTCTGTTTCGAGACCAACAACGCGATTCATAACTCAGAAATTCTGTCTCTGAAACAAAGTCAGCTACAAATTTAATTGTGCAAGGGTCAAAGGTTCGTAGCGCGCTGGACGTGGAGTTTTTCGGGAGAGCCAACCGAGTTCGACGGTTTTTTCCTGAACGGATTCGCGCCAGCCTTTGCGCCGTTCTTCCTCTGAGGGAACTGATTCAAAAGATTTATTCGCGATCAAGCACCACCATGCTTGTAAGAGAAGATCAGCGATTTCATTTCGGGAACCTTTTCCCTTCGCGGTTTCGCTCAACCACTTTTTCGCGGCAGACTCTGCGTCAGGTTGGCTGGCCGCGATGGCGATTCCACCGAATTGAGATTGAAACGAACCGTCAAAGTGCAGGCGAAAAAGCAGATCGTGGTCTGGCGCGGAACCAATTTCCACGAGAAGCAATTCGACGAGAAATGGCGCGCTGAAAATCTGTTCAAAATTGGTTTTGAGTTGTGGACTCAAGCCAAAACTGACGAGGCGGCGCAGACTGACATCTTCGGGAGCACGAGTGAAGGCTTCGACGTGCGCGGCGTCGATGGCAGCCTGACGGATTTTTTCAATGTCGGCGGGATGACCGAGTCCAGCGAGCGCATGGCGGTCGAACAATTCAAAGACTTTCGATTGGCCGCCACCGACGCCGAGCAGAAGGATTCCGTCGGGCAAACTTGCGGCGAAAACGGGCGAGCCGCCTTTGAGTTGTTCACGAACGTATTCGCGGCGGTTTCCCACCGCCTCAAGCCAACGATACGGTTCTTCAGTCATACTTTTTTCGGTTCTTACTCTTAATCCTAATCTTACTCTTACTCTCGAACGATTAAGATTAGGATTAAGAGTAAGATTAAGATTTCAAAAATTCGCGCTGCTGTTGTTCCGTGATTGTCTCCACACCAGTCGAGCGCAAAACTTTTATGGTCGCAAATGTTTCCGTTGCCGGATTCACGCCGCCTGTTGCGGAATCAAATTCCGAAGCTGTCATGAGCAAGCGCAACGCAAATTGGATTGCATCACGAAGATTCATCTGAGAAGGACGGGGTTTTCCATGTTGCTCCTGAAAACTTAGAATGCTGCGAATAGTCCCAGAGCCAGAACCGGATGCCGCGTAACCGACGGCCTGAAATTGCGCGCCGAGCGGATCGTAAAAATAAACCTGCGGTTTCGGTGGAGCAACGGAGTGATCAAGTCCTGCAAAAAGCGGAACAACAATGCCAACGCCCTGCATTGTCATCGGCAAATTATCGCGAAGCAAACGGGCAAGCGCGCGAACTTTTGCGGAAAGACTCAACGGTTGTAACTGACTGCGCCGATAATACTCGAAGGAAGTTTGCAGGACGCGCGCCATTTCAAATGCAGTTGCGGGCACGCCGGCAATGGCGAGCAGCGAAGTTGCATCAATCTCAATCACTTTATCGACGCGGTCTGTCACGATGACATTGCCAGCCGTCGCGCGGCGATCTCCCGCCATTAAGATTCCTTCGGAAAAATGAAATGCAAAAACCGTCGTCGCCTGGGTTTCAATCGGAGCGGATGCAGAAATTTCAGATCGAAACGGCGGCAGTTTGTGCTCGTTGAGCAAAGAAAGAAAATCCCCCGCAATCAAAGGCGTTTGACTCATTGACCAGTGCGTTGGCGGTAACGTTTGGCCTGGTCGGGATCGACTTTGCGCATGCGTTTGAGAAGTTCTTCCGTATTCGGCTTCTCAACTTTTGGCGCGCTCGGGCCGTCGCCGCCGCCACTGGGGCCGGGAGTCATTGGCCGATTTTTTTGAGCTTGGTCAGGCATAAATTGATTTGGTAAATTTTATGGCCGAATTCCTTAGTCAAATTCGCAGAAAAATAAATTCTGACAAGTGGCGATTATGTAAAGATTGAGAACGAGAGCGCTCAGGCGATTCCTCAGATTTTTTTAGGCACTATGGGTATTGTCTAAAATAAGTCAGAGGTTAGCCTTTTCTCAGTGCAGCACATGAATGAGAACTACACCATTTTAATTGTTGAGGATGATCCGAATGATATTTTATTTTTTAAACGCGCTCTCAATAAAAATGGGATCAACAATCCGATATGCACATTGCCCGACGGCGAAGAGGCGATTATGTACCTAAAGGGGATGGCCCAATATGCCGACCGAAGCGCCCATCCATTTCCGGGAGTGATCATTCTTGATTTGAAAATGCCACGCAAAAGTGGTTTGGAGGTTTTGCAATGGCTGAAAGATCATCCGAAATATCGAGTGATTCCAACGATTGTTTTCACGTCATCGAAGTTGAATGAAGATGTGATCAAAGCGTATGGGCTGGGCGCGAATTCGTATATGGTCAAACCGTCGAGTTTTGATGATTTGCAACAAATGATGAAAACAGCGCACCAATATTGGTCATTCTGCTTAAAGCCAGACCCGAATGACGGTGCTCTGAAAACTATTGAATGAGATCCTTGGATGAAACGATTCGCGCTTCAATGGCTTTGGCAATGGGGAGGGCGCGAGCGAGTGCGTTGTTTTCGGTTTGCCCAGGAAATGGTTTTAAAATCACGCGCAAAGCTGCAACTGTTTCTCCATTTCGATCTCTCAACGGCAGAATGACTGAAACTGTCTCCTTGGATTTTGCGTAGTAAGGCGTGCCCGTCGCGATGACATCCTGTTCAACTTTTTTACCAAGTTCTCCGTTTTGTTTTTCATCGTTGCTGGCGATTACTCGCACTTCTTTCGCGCTGTTGGGGCTGAAAATTTTCAACCCAATCACGCGTGGATAACGCTCCATCATATCTCGAATAATCGTTTGCACCAGCGGCACGCGCGGCGTGTAGCTGACTTTAGTGTCGGCGAAATAACTCACAGAATCCGATTTCGTCCAAAAACCAATCTTGCCAGCACTAAAGGAATTATCCGAAAGCGTGGGAATCAATTCTTTGCCATTCAACAAGCAGCGAATCTGGTTGCCTTTGCATTCGATGGACATCTCTTGCCAGACGCCGAGGGGAATTTCAACTTGCGGTCCAATCGGCGCGCTACGTTCACCATTCACAAATTTGTAAAAGCGAAAGGAGTTGCCGAGTGCGCTGGCCCGGACGACGTAATAATTTTTTTCATCCTGAATGCGAAAAGCGATTCCAGCCATTTGCTCGACGGAACCGCTCACACATTTGAAACGGGTTGCCAGCGTGAAGTCGCCGAATCTTTCGTTGTCAAAAATCAACAGGGGAAAATGTTCGTCAATGGAATCCTGCGACAGTTGCGCGAGGGCAGGGCGCTTTCCGGTCTTCGGAGCGTTAGGCGAAAGTGGTGCGAGCGCGGCAGGAATTTCTTCTTCGATAATTTTCCAATCGCCCGGTTTGCCTTTGCCGGTGACGGTGCTCACAAATCCGGTTGGAGATGTGTTGGGTGAAAACTGGCTGAAGTCAAA
>JBDSLX010000145.1:0-3364 GCA_039916145.1 Verrucomicrobiota bacterium
GCCGCAGATTTAAGCGGCTGCGGATTTTTCTTTTCGTACTCCTGGCGGAAGCGTTCGAGATAATGGAGATCGATTAAATCCTTGTCACGACCACTGGCTCGCTTGCTGGCGATGATGTCTCGCAAACTTGCCAGATGAAAACCGTCGAGAATGATGGAACGACTTTTTGCCTCGGCGAAACTGGCGATGCCATCCGGAGCAAAAATAATATCCAGATCGAAAGGCCCGGATTTGATTTGCACAAAATCATCTCCGCGCAAAATGGATTGTTCCAGGGGCGCGCTGATTTCAAATTCAATTTGGCGGAGCGCATTGACAATGCGCGCGCAATTTTCGTGGGTGCGCGCCGCAAAAACATCCACGTCTTGCGTGACGGCGGGATAACCCATCAACACCGCCGCGCTTTTGCCGATGAACAAATAATCGACGCCTGCTTCCGCAAAAGCTTCGGCGATTTTCCGCGCTTGTTCGGGTTGGAATTGTGGTGTCATCAGAGTGTGCGCTTGAATCCGAGATATTCAGGCAGGTTTTCTTCGCACCATTGGCGATATTCCGCCATTGTTTTGAAAGCGCGCCACGGCGCATCGTCGAGTACCGGCTTATACATTTTGCAAAATCCGTATTTGATCCGGTTGTCGATGGAACGCTCCATTTGGCGGCGGCATTGGTCGCGAAACTGAACCCAACCTTCGTCTTCGTCCTCCGCTAAAAAACTTTCTGTGTCGGTTCGATAAACGACCGCCGCTTCTTTCAAAAGCATTTCACTTTCATCGGGCGAATTGTTTTCTTTGTCCTTCATTGTGAAAATTGATCTGCGGTTCTCACATATAACCGTCGCGACGCAACTTTTCAAAAGCGTCTTCGCTTTCCTTGTCTTGTGCGCGGCCAGCGCGTTCGGAAGTTTTCGTGGTGCGCAGTTCTTCGATGATTTCGCGGACGTTACTCGCGTGTGATTTCACCGGAAATGTGCAGGGATAACAACCAAGGCTGCGATAACGTTCGCCTTTTTCATTCGCGTAATAAAGTGGGCTGACCGTGATGTTTTCCCGCTCGATGTATTCCCAAATATTCAACTCCGTCCAATGCAGCAGTGGATGAATGCGAATGTGTGTGTCCTTATCAAAATCTGTTTTGAACTGGTCCCAAAGTTCCGGCGGTTGATCTTCCACATTCCATTCCATGTTTTTGTCGCGCGGAGAAAAATATCTTTCCTTGGCCCGCGTCGGATCTTCATCGCGCCGCACTCCCACAATCACGCCGGTGTAATGATGCTTCTCCAAAACTTCTTTGAGCCCATCCTTTTTCAAAGTCCCACAGCACTCGACCCGAGTCGCTTTGCCGTTGGGAAATGTTCTGCCTTCCGCCAAAACTTTTTCGTTTTTTCCGACGACTAATTCCAAATTCCATTCCTTCACCAACTTGTCCCGATACTCAATCATCGACGGAATCTTGTAACTCGTATCCACATGCACCAGCGGAAACGGCACGTGCCCGAAAAATGCTTTGCGCGCTAGCCAAAGGAGAACGGTCGAGTCTTTACCAATGCTCCAAAGCATCGCCAGGTTTTCAAATTTATTGAACGCCTCCCGCATGATGTAGATGCTCTGGTTTTCTAACTTTGAAAGATAATCCATAGGTTAATTCTCCCCGTCTCGGCGTCTCCGTAGTTCAAATCAAATTTGAAAATCCACTTTCTTCGACATGAAGGTGTGAATGCCACACTCCATTTTTTTAAAACCTGTCCAGCGTCCGGCACGTTCATCTTCACCATTCACAGTTTTTCTTGTGCAGGGAAGACAACCAATCGAGCGATAGCCCTGATCGTGCAACGGATTGTAAGGAATTTTGTGGTCGGCTATATATTTCCAGATGTCGTCGCGCGACCAATTCGCCATCGGGTTTAATTTCGCGACGTCGTGTCCAACAGTTTCATCAAAATTATAAAGTTCAATCACGCCAACGTCCGCACGAGTTTGAGATTGTTGCCGCCGCAAGCCGGTCATCCAGCAATCCAGCTCGGACAATTTATTTCGCAGCGGCAAAACTTTTCGCATCGTGCAGCACAAATCAGGATCGTGGTTCCAAAGTTCCGGCCCTTGCGCCTCGGCTTGTTGCTCGACGCTGAGGTCTGGAACAAGCGCTTCAATTTGAAAACAAAAAAAATCTTCTAACCGCTTTTTCAATTCGACCGTTTCGGGAAACAGCAAGCCAGTATCAAGCGTGAACGCGGGGAAATCTAATTTGTTTAGCCTGGCCAAATGCATCATCACCAAACCCGCGCCTTGAAAACTCGTACCGATGGCTGCGCGTTTTCCGAAGCGCTGCCAAGCCCACGCCAGCACTTCTTCCGTCGTCATTTGGCTGAACTGCTCGTCGAGCCAGCGGACAAACGGCGGCGTCAGTTTTCCTTCTGATTGAAGATTCCAGATGGTTGGTGGATTAGAAATTTCTGCAATCACGTCGAGAACTAAACAAATCAAATTTTGTCGCCAACGAATCTTGGCACTGGCGGATTTTCTTTGAACCAAACGCGGTCAACCCAATCGCCGAAACGTTCCGCACCGATGCGTTCGGTTTTGAAACGGGTTAAGAGTGGGCGCAACTCATTGCCGAGTTCGTCGATCTTCACGCTCTCTTTCCAAAGTTGATTCAAGCGCGTGCTTGATTCATTGCCGCCGAGATAGACTTGATATTTTCCAGGCGCGCGGCCAACGAAACCCACTTCAGCCATGTAAGGACGAGCGCAACCATTTGGGCAACCGGTCATGCGGAAAATAATTTCCTCATCCTGCAAACCAACTTCGGCAAGTAACGCTTCCATCTTTGTCAAAACTTCTGGCATGACGCGCTCGGATTCTGAAAGCGAAAGTCCACACGTCGGCAAAGCGGGGCAGGCAATCGACGCGCGGCGAATTACGCTGGCCTGGTTTTCCACCGCGACTCCGTGTTCGGCCAATAATTTCGAAATTGGTTCCTTGTCACTTTCGTTGACGTTGACGAGTAAAAGATTCTGCGAGGCGGTAAGGCGCATTTCCGGTTGGAATTTTTCAGCGACAGCGCGCAATCCAGATTTCAATCGGTAATCCGCTGCGTCTTTGATGCGGCCGTTTTCCACGAACAAACCTAGAAACCAATTTCCGTTCAATTGTTTTTGCCAGCCGTAAACATCGCCTTGCTTCGTGAAATTCATCAGACGCGCCGGTTGAAATTTGAAACCGAGCCGTGTCTCAACTTCGCCGCGAAACCAGTCCGCGCCTTTTTCGTCGATGACATATTTCAACCGCGCATGTTTGCGATTCGTGCGGTCGCCGAAATCGCGATGCACGGTCACGACAGCCTTCGACGTTTCGACGAGTTTGTCGGG
>JBDSLX010000146.1:0-19576 GCA_039916145.1 Verrucomicrobiota bacterium
GAAGACGAGGACACCGACGTCTCGGACAACAAGGTCGTCCTCCTCGCCAAGCGCTTCATCGCGGTCACCGACAAGTACGACGGGCACAACTTCTTCACCGTCGTCGACGGCGTGCGCAAAGCGACCCCGCTGTTGCTCGTGCTCGTGTGTGTCGAGCTCAGCGACGTCGTGTTCGCGCTCGATTCGATTCCTGCGGTCTTCGGCATCACGCTCGATCCGTTCATCGTCTACACGTCGAACATCTTCGCGATCCTTGGGTTGCGCTCGCTGTTCTTTTTGCTGGCCGGATCGCTGTGGGGCCTGCGCTTCTTGAAGCCCGCGCTCGGCATCGTGCTCGCGTTCGTGGGCGTGAAGATGTGCTTGCCACTTGTGCACTGGCTCGCCGAAAAAGCGGGGGCGGGCGACGCGCTCTCGTGGGTGCCGCACCACATCCCCACGCCCGTGTCGCTCGGCGTCGTTGCCGGCCTGCTGGGGCTCGGCGTCGCGTTGAGCATCGCGTTCCCGGGCAAGAAGCCGGATGACGTCAAGGCCGCCGAAGAAGTGAAGGACGACATGCGTGGCGTGATTGACCCCACGCGCGATCCGAACTCGGGCCCCGTCAAAAAGGCCCCCAGCGCGCCGAGGAACGAAAAGTTTTTGAACTCGATGTCAGAGAGCAGGGGAGTTTTCAACACGCGGTCCTGGCGGAATTCCATGAACAATTAAGGGCCGAGAACAAACGCTGGCGCGAGGTGCCCATTCTCGAAGCGCGAGAAAAAATCGGACGCATCGCTCGTGAATTAAAAATTTCTTTTCGCGACGGCTTACTGGGAAGTGATGCGCAAAGCGATTTTTCCGCACGTAGCATGACGGAGTCGCTTCAGGATTTTATCGAAACGATTGTTGGTTGGATGGAACAATATGAATTTGATCCGCGAGTGGTAGAACTCGGTTTCGGCACGAAGGGAAAATTGTTACCCGCCTGGGAAATAGATTTGAGCGACCGCCACAAGCTCGCGTTTCGCGGAATTATTGATCGCGTGGACATCTGTCCTCTGCCCGACAGCGATGAAGCTCTCGCTGTCGTGATTGATTACAAATCGAGCGCAAAGCAGCTTGATCCACTTTTGCTCTCGAATGGTTTGCAGTTGCAACTCCCCGCGTATCTGGCACTGCTCCGTCAATTGCCGAATCCAGAGGAAATTTTCGGCGTCAAACGGCTGATTCCAGCGGGTGTTTTTTACGTCAATTTGCGTGGAAAATTCAGCGGCGGCAAAACGCGTGACGATGTTTTGGGTAACATCGATGAATCGCGTCGCAAAGGCTATCAGCACTCCGGCCGTTTTGACTTTGCCGCGCTCAGTCGGCTCGACAATCGCGAGGAACAAGTTGGAACGCAGTTCAACTATCGACTGAAAAATGATGGCGAACCCAACGCAGGCAGTCGCGAGATCATGCTCCCAGAAAATTTTTTACAATTGTTGGATGATGTGGAGAAAAATCTGGTTCGTATCGGGCGGGAAGTTTTTTCCGGCATTGTGAAAATTGATCCGTATCAAAAAGGAAATGTCCGGGCGTGCGACCAATGCGAGTATCAGGCGATTTGCCGCATTGATCCGTGGATACACGCTTATCGCATTTTGAAATAAAGCGTTCGCCCACTCACTAACTAACTCACCGCCACACAGAAATAGATGAAAGCGAGCAAGCAGGGAGTGGGCAAAATTTCAGGCAGCTACCGAAAAGTCGCGCACCCAATTTCCCGGATTAGTTTTACCAATCCAAAAAGATTCACCGACGCCAACCGTGGGCGGGTTTTTTTCCCACTCTTGTGTTGAAAATGGGTGGACAACGTACTTCTGTTGGTCGCGGTCGAAAATGTGAATGACATCGCCCTCCGCAATGGGAAATCCCAGATCAGAATTCAATCGACCGGGTTGCGGAACGAGGGAACTGCGGATGGACAAACCCGCCGGGATTGGATTGAGAAGGCGACCCTGGCTGACTTCACCGACGAAGTTCAATGTTTTGAATTCAGTTGTTGGATTGAAGAAAATCGCGCCTTCGCCGGGCACAAGTTTTTCATTCGTGTTCGTCCACTTTCCATTTTTTATGGAATTGTTCGTCAGCCGAAACAAACTGGTGTCAAATTTACAGAGAGTTGTTCCCTCCGCCATATTTGGAAAGAGGGCGGCAATCGTGTTGGATGGCGCGCTGAAAGGATTGGCGATCATGGAAAAGCCCGGCGGAAGTGTAACGGTCGCGTAACCAATGATGTTGGCCGAAGCGAATTGGCCACAAAGCGCGCGATAAAAACGAAAGCTGAATTTGGAGGCGTCGGAATCAACGTAGTCGAACGATTCGCTCCGCGCGGTGCCCGAGGAGAGCGAAGACCAGTTGCGCAAATCCGGGGAAAACTGAATATCGTAACCACAGCCATTTGTTACTTGAACTTGAAATTGAAAAGGGCCGTGCGGAAAACGAATCGCGGAACTCAGCACTGGCGCAGTCGCGACAACGACTTTATTTTTCTTAATGAAGTTCGTAATAAAGCCAGTGAATTGCGGAATATTAGTAGTCTTATTCATATTGTTTTATTAAAAGCGTCATAATGTGGGACGAATTTTCATTCTTTTTATATTTTGTAGTCTGTATAGCAGCGCATATGCCACGGAAGCGGTTGCTGAGTTAAGAAACCGTGCGGCAAAGCTCTCTCAAATGTGCGATGAACAAACCCACTCCTAATCAGCAAAAGGCAATTGGCGCATCGGGGAACTTGCTGGTCGTGGCGGGCGCTGGGGCTGGAAAAACCCGCACCCTCGTTCAGCGCTGTATCGCGTGGTTGTTGAATGAAAAAAATCCCGGTTCGCTCGACGAAATCCTGATGGTCACATTCACCGAAGCTGCTGCGGTTGAAATGCGAAAACGCATTCGCGAAACACTTGAAGAAAAACTTCGGAACGCGCCGGAAAATTTTCATCTCGCTGAACAACTCGCGTTGCTGGACATCGCGCAAATTTCCACGCTGCACAGTTTTTGTTTTCAACTGGTCCGCGAGCATTTTTACGAACTCGGTCTTGATCCTCAAGTCAGTGTGTTGCCGGATGAAACCGCCAAACTTCTGGCGCGCGATACGATGGATTCGCTTCTCGAAGAAATTTACGCGGGCAACAGCGCCGAGGCCGAAGCGGGGCAGCGCCTGGTTCTCGAACAAGGTCGTGGCTGGGATAAACCAATTCGCGAATTGGTGCAACGACTTCATGCTTATACGCAAACCTTGCCGAATCCAGATGGCTGGTTCGCCGAACAGTTGGATTCTTTCAATCAAACTGAACCGAAATCATGGGAGCGTTGGTTGATCGAGGAACTGGTTCGATTGAAGAATTTCTGGCTGCCGATATTGCATTCCCAAGAGTTAGAAAATGTCGTTGCTCAAAGATGTGCTGTTGCATTCGCGAGATTTTCCGCTGAACCAACTCGTGCCGAAGCCGCTGCTATTTTTGAGACGATCCTCGAAGCTGACAAGCAATGGCCGCCGAGGAAAAAAAACAAGTTCAGAGAACCGATTGAAGACATTTTTGAGGAAGCCACTTTTCTAAAATCGCTTTGCGTATTTCAAAATGGAATTGACCCGCTCGCGCAGGATTGGGACTGGATTAAGCCGCAGATCATCGCGCTGTTAAAACTCACGCAGCAATTCACTGAACGATTTGCCAAGGCCAAGCGTGAGATGGCTGGCTTGGATTTTCACGATCTGGAACAATTCTCACTGAAACTTTTGTGGAACAATGATGCGCAAAGTCTGACCGCAGCAGCGAAGCAATGGCGCAAAAAATTTCGCCTGATTTTTGTCGATGAATATCAGGACATTAACGCCGCGCAGGATGCGATTTTGAAAGCACTCGCTCGCGAAGGAAATGAGGCGAATCGTTTTCTCGTCGGCGACGTGAAACAAAGCATTTACCGATTTCGTCTCGCAAATCCGAGAATCTTTCTTGATTACGAACAGTCTTGGAATGATGCGGTGTCCGGTCAAGTCATCCCGCTTTCGGACAATTTCCGCAGCCACGAAGCCATTTTGAATTTCGTTAATCCACTTTTTGCTACGTTGATGAAGAAATCGGTTGGCGGAGTCGATTACGACGAATCCGCCAAACTTCATTTTGGAAATCGCGATGGACGTTCGGCCTTGACTGTGGCTGCCGATAATTCTTCGCGGGTTGAACTTCATCTACGGATTACCGGCGAGACAGAAGATGATTCTGAAATGGGTTCCGATTTGGAATCGCTTTCCGCCACGGAAAAAGAAGCGCGTTTGGTCGGGCGACGATTGCTCGAATTAAAAACTCAATGCGCCCCAGTTTGGAAAAACGGAAAACAAGAACCGGTTCAGTGGAGCGACATGGTGATTTTACTCCGCTCGCCGCGAAACAAAGCGGAAGCTTACGCAAAAGAGTTCGCCCGTTTCGGAATTCCATTGAGCACTTCGCGCGGTGGATTTTATAACAGTCTTGAAGTCGCCGATCTTTTGAATCTGCTCCGACTGCTCGATAATCCCTTGCAGGATTTGCCTTTACTCGCCGTATTACGATCGCCGCTGGTCACGTTGTCGCTCGACGAACTAGCGACCATTCGCGCCACCTATCGTCAAACCCGCTTTTGGACAGCGTTACTTCGCTGGCATGAAATTCATTCCAAGCCGGAAAGCAATCTCGGCTCAGACAAATTATTTTCCAAAGTCGAAGACTTTTTAAATCGTTTCAATAAATGGCGGCGAGCCACCAAACAGATGTCGCTCTCACATCTGCTCGAAACCGTTCTGGATGAAACGCACTATTGCGATTGGCTTCTCACGCAACCACGCGGTGGACAACGACGCGCCAATGTGGAACGCCTGCTCGAACTGACGCGGCAATTTGATTCGCTCCAAGGCCAGGGACTGTTCCGCTTCATTCGATTCATCGAATCGCAGCAAGATGCGGAAATTGAAACCGATCCCGCGAATGGCGACGCCGGGAATGCTGTTCGCCTGATGAGCATTCATCAAAGCAAAGGTTTGGAATTTCCGGTCGTCGTTCTGGCCGACCTCGGCAAGCCGTTTAATTTTTCGGATCTAAAACAAAAAATTATTCTGGATGAAATTTATGGCCTCTGTCCGCAAGTCATGCCGCCGAACACGCGGCAAACTTATCCAAGTCTGCCGTATTGGCTCGCGCAACGGCGGCAAAAAATAGAAACGCTCGGCGAAGAACTTCGGCTTCTTTATGTCGCCACAACGCGCGCAATCGACCGATTGATCTTGGTCGGGACCGCCAGCAGCAAAGCATTTGGAGAAAAGTGGCCGAGTCTCGCCTCCCGCAACTTTGATGTGCCGGAAATTTCCAACGCCATAAATTATCTCGATTGGCTCGGCCCCTGGTTCTTTCAAAATATTCCAGAACTCGCTGGTTCGGGGTGCGGCCAAAATCCACTTATGAGTTGGACGATTTATGGCGAGAATGATCTTCGTCTTTTAGTTGAGGACAAAGCTGATTCAAAATCAGTTTTGTCCGAAGCAAATGGCGATGTGACGCCGGAAATTCTTGCTGAGCTTGAGTCGCGCATCAGTTGGCGATACTCGTTTCAAAATTCAACGACCGAGCCGGCCAAAACATCTGTTTCTGCGCTTCGCCGACGAACCGATGAAAACGACGACGAAGCCAAAAAGCTTTTTGAATTTCGAGGAAAACCAAGCGTCGCCAGAAATGTTCGCGGCATTTCCGAACTCTCCGCCGCCGAAATTGGAACGGCGCATCACACTTTTCTGGAACTTGTTTCTCTGAGCAAAGTGGTCAGCGAATCGGAACTCAAACTCGAAGCAGAGAGGCTTCAGCAAAATGGAATCCTCAGCGCCAAAGAAGTTGCGTCAGTTCATTTTGCTGCGATTGCGGCTTTTTGGAATTCCGAGGTCGGCCAGAAGATTCTTGGAAGAGCAGGTCAGATTCGGCGCGAACATCCGTTTACTGCGCGACTGATTGAGATTGATTTTACGAAGCTAAATTTAGTGGAAAATGGGGCTGTTTTGACTGACGAGTTTGTCGTGTTGCAAGGGGTGATCGACATCGCCGTGATTTTGCCCAGTGAGATTTGGCTGCTGGATTTCAAAACAGATCAGATCACGAAATCAGAACTGACCGAGAGAGCGCAGCATTATCGGCTGCAAGTCGCGTTGTACGCCGACGCGATGAGTAAGATTTATAATCGGCCGGTGACGCAGCGTTGGTTGCACTTTCTTGCGTTGCAAAAAACAGTCAACCTTACCGCAGATTAAAGAAGCGTCTCTTGCGCGGTTTTTGATTCAACAACTTCCTTTTCGGATGCTGAAAACTTTTCCACAGCTTCCGATGGCACTTTCACCACGGCGCGGCGGACGAGGTGGCCTTGATACGAATAGCCGGCGGCAAGGGTTTCCGCCAATACCGCGCCGTTTTCAGGCTTAAGCTGTCCTTCCAAAACTTGATGCAGTTTTTCGTCAAAGGCTTGCTGCGCATCAGGAACGTGACAGATCAAGCCGATCCGACGAGCCGTATCGCGACAGACATTTTGAAAATTACCAATCTGCTGAATCAAAGCGGGTTTGCCCGACATCACCGCAGCTTGATTCAAGGCAAAGATGTGATCTAAAATGTGAACGAGAATTTGCAGCCAGTCGGCTTCGGCGCGACGGAGTTTTTCTACTTCAAGCCGCAAATGATTTTTTTCCGTGTCGTTGGCTTTTTGGATGAATTCGCTGAACGCACGCCTTTCTTCCGCCATTTTCTCGGCGATCTGTTTGGAGGCGGCGACGGTTTGGTTCGATTGCTCCTGCGCCTCTTTCAAATGTTGGGTTGCGCCACTGAGTTGCGCGGCGATTTGATCAAGGTTCTGGATTTGGGCGACGGTGTTGGCGAGGTTTCCCAATTCGGCGATTTTTTGTTCGGCGGCGTTTCGTCGCAGGAACGGGGTCAGAAAGCTCCATGCTCCGATGGCGGCACAGAGAATCAACGCGAGAAATTCCCCAAAGGTCGGGAACGGACGATGGGTGTGGGAATAAATCAACCAGGTCAAACCGAGAAAAAGAATATCCACTAATATAAAGGGCCAAAAAGACAGTTTGGGCGCGGAACGATCAGTCATTCCGGGAGATTAAGTTGCGAAGTACGAAGTTCAAAGTTCAAATTTGTTCGACACGAACCTGATATGGGATCGGATGGTTCCGTTGACACCCATTTTCCCAAACCTTACGCTGCCGCCGAGATGAACATATTGCAGGAATCTTTAATTGAATTGATTCGACGCGCTTCCGCCGAAATTCCCGACGATGTGCATCAAGCCATCATTCAGTCGTTGGAAAACGAGAAAAAGGGAACCATAGCTGAGTCGGCTTTGAAAATAATCGAGCGCAATATTGAGTTGGCAAAGCAGAAATCGCAGCCCATTTGCCAGGATACCGGCAGTATTATTTTCTACGTCGATTGCCCGGTTGGATTTGATCAAATTGCTTTTGACGAGGCGGCGAAAGAGGCGGTTCGGCTTGCGACCAAGAAGGGTTTTCTTCGACAGAATTCGGTGGATTCGTTAACTGGGAAAAACGACGGGACAAATCTTGGCCCCGGTTCGCCCAACATCCACTTTCATCAACATCGCTCGCCGGAAATCAGCGTCCGGTTAGTTCTTAAAGGCGGCGGATGTGAAAATGTCGGCGCGCAATACTCGTTGCCAAACGAAAAGCTGAAGGCCAACCGCGACCTCGACGGCTGTCGTAAAGTCATTTTGGATGCCGTGCTCCAGGCACAAGGCAAAGGATGCGGCCCCGGCATTTTGGGCGTCTGCATAGGCGGAGATCGCGCGAGTGGTTACGAATTTTCCAAGCAGCAATTCTTGCGGAAAATTCCGGACCGCAATCCGGTGGCGGAGTTGGATGAACTGGAACAGAACATCGTCCAAACGGCAAATAAACTGGGCATCGGCCCAATGGGTTTTGGTGGAAAGACGACTTTGCTGGGCGCGAAAATTGGTGCGGCCAATCGTTTGCCCGCATCCTTTTTTGTCAGTGTAAGTTACATGTGCTGGGCGTTTCGGCGTCAAGGCGCTAAAATCGCTGCCGACGGCAAAATCGAGAAGTGGCTTTATTGACCTCTATGATTTCACTAAATTTTCCCTTCACCAAAGACAAGATTGTGTCGCTGAAAGTGGGTGACCCAGTGGAAATTTCAGGCGTTTTGTTTACGGCCCGGGATGCGGTTCACAAATACTTGCATGAGGGAGGGAAATTGCCAGCGGGAGTTAATTTACAAAATGGGATCATTTACCACTGTGGGCCGGTTGTTCTGAAAGATGAGCAAGGAAAATGGAAAGTAACCGCCGCTGGCCCCACTACTTCCATTCGTGAAGAGCCGTATCAAGGCGAAATCATCAAACATTTGGGTCTGCGCGGCGTCATCGGAAAAGGCGGAATGGGCGACCGGACTTTGGCGGCTTGCAAGGAGAATGGATGCGTTTATTTGCATGCAGTTGGAGGCGCGGCACAAGTCTTAGCCGAATGTATTAAACGGGTACGAAATGTCTATTTACTGGAGGAGTTCGGTTCTCCAGAAGCAATTTGGGAATTGGAAGTGGAAAAGTTTCCTGCCGTAGTAACCATGGATTCACATGGGAATTCATTGCACAAAGAGGTCTTCGCAAATAGTCAGGCAGAATTGGTCAAACGGCTTTAACGAGAGAGTAGTTCTTCGTCGGGATGGTTGTAGTGGCGCAACGTTACGTGGCAGCCGATTTGCTATATGGGTTCACGCGGACTCTAAAAACAATCGAATTACTACTGCTCATTCATCATGAAGATTAAACTATCCACACGAGGCGCGTTTTCCCTCTTGGAAGTTATAGCGGGAATGGTGGTCTGCGGGATTGTTATGCTTTCCCTTTACGCTGGCATATCTTCTGGATTCAACATAACCGAAGTTGCCAGGGAAAACCTGCGCGCAACCCAGGTGATGGTAGAAAAACTGGAAACCATCCGGCTCTATACTTTTGAACAGATTGAAGCTCCTGGGTTCATCCCGCCGACGTTTTCGGAGCCGTATTTTGCCATCGGAACAAATGTGGGAAATCTAAGCTATTCAGGAACCGTCACGATTTCGACTCCACCCATGACTCCTTCCTACAGCGATGATTTGAAACAGGTGGATATACAAATCACCTGGACATCGGGCGGCATTTTGAGAACGCGGGAAATGAGCACACTAATCGCACGCAATGGACTGCAAGCCTACATCTACTAAGTTCAACTCACTGAGTCGCCGAGGGGCGATGACGTTGGTGGAAACGATGGTCGCATTGACCGTCGGTTTTGTAGTTTTGGCTGTGATAGGCTCATTGTCAGTATGGAGCGCGCGAAGTTTTGCGGCGATGGGCAATTATGCTGATTTGGATAACGCGAGTCGCAACGCATTGGATCAATTAACGCGCGACATTCGACAGGTCAATGGATTGATTTCCTTCACCACAAATTCATCTCTACAGCAGCTTGAATTTGAAGATGCAGACGGACAACGGCTCTATTTTAGATTTAGTCCGTCGGCCAAAACCTTGGTAAAAGTGAAGAGCGGTGTAACGAAAACTTTACTCCGAGATTGCGATACTCTTGATTTTTCAGTTTATCAACGGAACAACGTCTCTGGAACTTACAACCAATACGATGTGGTTAGCAACGATATGAGCACATGCAAACTGGTTCAAGTGGCTTGGATTTGTTCTCGCAAGCTTTTACCAACCGATCTCATCAACTCAGAAAGCGTCCAAACAGCTAAAATAGTCATTCGACACAAATAAGTTCGTAAACCAAAACCTATGAAACCAAATCTCTATCTCAACAAGAATCAAGGCAGTGTTCTGCTCGTAACCCTGGTCATCACGGGCATTCTCGGTGTGACGCTAGCGAGTTACCTCAGCCTGGTCGGCACGCAAAACCGATCCGTCGCTCGCTCTCAGACCTGGAACGCCTCCATTCCAATGACCGAGGCGGGAATTGAAGAAGCCATCGTGCATCTCAACAGGAACTGTGTAGCGAGCACAATTACCTCCGTTACACCAAACTGGACGGCTGATGGTTGGACTGCTGTTGCCGACGGCTATCAGATGACCCGGTCGCTTGGAGACGGCAGCTATACGGTTACGCTCGTCACAGTCGCCCCGTATTCTACAAGTCGTCCCGCCATCGTTTCAGAAGGTCGTGTGCCAGCGCCTTTCGCGTATAGCACACCAACGCTCTTTTTTGCCACCATTGGAACGGTAGCGCAAAGCGAAATCCCATATGTTGCGCGAAAGGTTCGCGCGACGACTGGACAGGACGGAGCCATGGCCAAAGGGATGGTTGCGGAAGGGCAAATTGATCTCGCCGGAAACAATGTCAGTTCGGATAGTTTTGATTCGGAAGATCCCGCTTTCAGTACGCTAGGGCAGTACGATTCCGATCCGTTGAAGACCAAAGATAATGGCGACATTGCCACCAATTCGCGCTTAGTTGACTCATTGAATGCCGGCAACGCCAATGTTTCAGGCCATGTCTCCACGGGTCCGGGCGGAAGCGTATCCATCGGACCGAACGGGAAAGTGGGCGACAAAGCATGGATGGCTGACTCGACAAAGGTGGGCATTCAGCCGGGCTATTCTACCGATGATATGAACGTCAGCTTCGAAAAAGTAAAAATCCCTTTCACTGGCGGTTACTCCACGCCGACCGGAGATACACTTACGATTACGAACATTACCTCTGCCAATACGACCAATACAAGCGCTGGCTATCCGACTGGTTCCGGGACGGTTTACACCAACACGGTCACAACGACCACCACTTCTCATCCGTCGAGCGGTTCGTACTTGGGCACGGTTAATACCAACACTGGTTATGTAACCACCACGACCTATCCTGCTGCGTCCACGTATGTCGGCATAGTTGCGACAAATACTGCTTCGCAAACGACGACCGGTGTTCCTGCGGCTGGAACATATTTAGGGAGTGTGGTGACCAACACATCGGGACAAACAAGCAAAAATTATCCTGCTGCGGGAACTTATGTAGGCACGGTCACGACGAATTACAACGGGAACAATGGATCGGTTCGCAGCTACAGCTACCAAGAAATTGCCAGCTATACCGTCGAACGCATCACCGGATACAGCTATGCCAAAATTCTCAATTATACCTACGCTCGGATTACCGGATATAATCTGGTGCAAAGCATTCTTGTCACCAATATCTACTCTGAAACGTACGACTACATTCTTGACGGGGGTCGTTACCAGCTTTCCGCCTTGAGCGGCAAGGTTTTGGTGCGGGGTGAAGCGTCCCTTTATGTGACCGGCGACGTAAGCCTGACCGGTAACAATGATAAAATTCAAATTAATCCTGGTGCGAGCTTAAAGATGTATGTAGGGGGTTCTGATGCGAAAATTGGCGGGTTGGGTGTGGTCAATAAAAGCGGTTATGCGAATAATTTCCACTACTACGGCTTACCGACGAATACGAAATTGGCCTTCAATGGCAATGGTCATTTCACGGGAGTTGTTTATGCGCCGCAGGCAGACTTCACCTTGGGCGGCGGCGGCAAAGATTGGAAGGATTTCATCGGCGCGAGTATTTCTAAAACGGTTAAAATGAACGGCCATTTTAACTTTCACTACGACGAAGCCCTGGCGCGAAAAGGACCCTCACGCGGCTATGTCATCACGTCCTGGAACGAAATCCGATTGGATCAAACCAAGTAGTTTGAACAATTCTAAATCAAAAGGCGCTTTCTCCCAAGAAAGCGCCTTTCTTGTTTCCAAATATCTTTCGATTCCGGTGCTTTGCGTTGGAATGGAAGGCTGAGTCATCGAAGATGGACGAATAGTGATTTTCACGACAAAATGGGGCGCATGCGCATTTGCGTTATTTTCAATCCAGCGGCTCGGGGCCAAAAAGCGCAAAGACTAAAGAATCTCCTTGATGGTTTCATGCGCGACTGCGTTTGCAAGCCGACTTCGTTCGCAGGAGAAGCGCGCGCTCTCGCGGCAGAAGCGGTGGGCGAGGGATTTGATACTGTCGTGGCTGCCGGAGGTGATGGGACTCTTAATGAAGTTATCAACGGCATCGGCGATGTTTCGCACGGGTTCACAACTGCGCGGTTAGGCGTGCTGCCGCTCGGAACGATGAATGTTTTTGCCCGCGAGCTTAAAATCCCACTGAGACTCGAACCCGCTTGGAAAGCTATTCTGCAAGGTCACGAAATGATCGTTGATCTTCCAATCGCTGAATTTGATTGCGAAGGGAAAACGGTTTCACGTTATTTCGCCCAACTGGCCGGCGCAGGTCTGGATTCCAAAGCCGTCGAATTGGTGAATTGGGAATTGAAAAAGAAAATCGGCCCCCTCGCCTACGTCGCTGCAGGGATAGAAGCGTTGCGATCTCAGCAGTCGCTCATCACAGTCAGTAGTTCAGTCGGTTCTTGCAGCGGAGAACTGGCGTTGATCGGCAATGGAAAACTTTATGGAGGAAATTTCGTATTCTTTCCAAAGGCCAATCTCTGCGATGGCCAACTCGAAGTCTGCGTCTTTCCAAAAGTGAATTGGCAAATTCTTTGCCGTGCTGGCATCGGATTCATGACGAAAAGTTTGCATCGGCTCTGTGGCGCGAAGGAGTTCCAATCTAATTCAGTCATTCTCACGGCGGATCGAAAAACTTTTCTGCAACTCGATGGAGAAAATGTGGGCGAATTACCGGCGAAGTTTTCCATTCGCCCCAAAATTTTGCGAGTGATCGTGCCTTGATCAGAGTTGACACCGTTGCGTTTTCTCAGTGCTATTTAACAACGAACTTTCAAAAATCTATGCGCTCCAAAATTTCATTCGCTACCTTTGCCGCTATCACGCTCGGCCTGCTGATCGGGTTTGATTCCAAAGCTTTCGCCGCCGGTAAAATTCCCGATAAATATAAAATCAGCGGATTTGCGATGGGTTGTCAGGCTTACACATTCAAAGAGTTCACCGTCTTTGAGGCGATTGAAAAAACAGCGGCAGCAGGCGGCAAGGTCATTGAATTTTTTCCCCGCCAAAAGTTAAGCAAGGAAGAGCCGGATGTGAAATGGGACCACAACGCATCCGATGAAACGATCACTAAAGTCAAAGCCAAACTCAAACAACACGACATTTTGGCCGTTAATTATGGCGTGGTGCCAATTCCAGAAGACGAACAGGAAGCGAGTAAAATTTTTGAATTTGCAAAAAAACTGGGACTGATCGCTGTGACCACCGAATCAGAAAAGTCCATCGATACAATTGAAAAGCTCGTCAAAAAGTATGACGTCAAAGTTGGATTTCATGACCATCCCAAGCGAGCGACAGATCCGACTTATCTGATGTGGGATCCTAATCACGTGCTGGCACTGGTGAAAGAACGCGATCACCGCATCGGCGCGTGCGCCGACACTGGTCACTGGGTCCGCTCGGGTTTGAAGCCGGTAGATTGCCTGAAAATTTTGAAAGGCCGGATCATCAGCAGCCATCTCAAAGACTTGAATGAGTTTGGCAAACTCGAGGCGCATGATCTTCCTTACGGCCAAGGCGTTTCTGACATTAAAGGAATTTTGGACGAATTGAAGAAGCAGAAGTTCTCAGGCAATATTTCCGTCGAATACGAATACCATTGGGAGACTTCTTTGCCGGAAGTAAAACAATGCATCGATTTCGTGCGCGACTACGGCACACAGTAGAGTCGTGCGCGGAGACGACTCTTCGTTCGACCTCACGGCTTGGAAACGGCTCGGACCCGGAAAAATTGCGCGCCCGAAGATGGAAAAGGTGTGAACCATTCCGTCTCCGGGAATTTTCCGGCCACGTTGGTCATTGGAGTCAAAAGTGCGACGTTAGGTCCGCTTTGCACCTCATAATTAAATGCTTCGCTGCCTGGCCAACTAAGCCGCGCCAGCGTTTGATCCAACTGAGAAAGATCGAGCCGAAAACTCACATCAATCGCGTTCGGATTCGTCCGCAAGATCTGCTCGCGAGCATTGTTGTTACCGTCCTTGTCCAAATCGTCTGTCGGTTCGGAGGCAAGCCAGCCAAAATTAGTCAATTCCCAAACGTCATCCAGCCCGTCCTCGTCATTGTCGGTGATGGAGACTCCTTTGATTTCAAGACTTACGCTTTGGACGTTGCCAAAATTGCCGGCGAATTCATCGCCAAAAGAAACAGTCCAGGTGCCCGCGCTGCTTTCGTAAAAATGGTGCGTCGAATAATAAGTCCAATCGACCGGCCCGGCAGAAGTGTCGCCATTGAAACGTTGCAAAACGCTGCGTGTGCCTTGCGGCGAAACGAGTGTGATGCGCAAATCACCGCGCAACGGATGATCCGTTTTCACGCGCACGCCGACGTGTTCGCAGATCAAACTATTCGTCACGAAAAAAGTGTAATTCGTTGTTTGGAGTTTAAGTTGGGACAAAACATTCGTGCCTTGTTGTAATAAATTTTTCAGCGCGCTGCCGTCAGTGAATCCGATGAACACCGCTGGAATCGGGACGTAATCCGTCCCGCCCATATTGCAAAGTTGATCGCCGCCCGGACAACCGCCGACATTGGTGGCGCTGTTAAAAACAACCGCGAAAGTCGCGCCTGCTTGTGCCGCCCGATTGATTTGGTCCGAAAAATTCACGCTGCTGGTGCGCTGAATCAGCGCCGCTTTGTTGGTCAGATTTTGTGCAATTGTATTCGTCGCGCCGCCAACATCCGTCAAAGGGACAATCGCCGTTGGAACATCCGTTTGAATTCCGACGCTCGGCAATGTGCGAATCGAAAAATTTATTTGCGGAGTGCCAATTGCCGCAGCCAACAAACGCAATCCGTCATCGGGAATGGCTACGGAATTTGTCGCGGTGAATTTGACGTTCGTCAGCGGCGGACGATTTGACCAACTGCGCGCGAGATTCACTGCAGCACCGGCATCCGGAACACCGAAACCAAGATTGTGACTGACGCGGAAACCCGCGCCATTGGTAATCAGGTCAGGATCAACAAAAGCAAAATGGCGCGCGGAAAAAATTAAAATTTGTTGAACGTCGCGATAAGTCAGATTGGTGTTGGCCGATAAAATTAAAGCGGCAATTCCCGCAACTTCAGGGGCGGCGGCCGAAGTGCCAGAAAATCCCAAACTGTTGAAAACGTAATCGGACAGGTCCTTCGTCGGGCAATTGGGGTCGAAGGGCGGACAATATTCAATTTGGTTTGCGCCGCGTGTTCCTAACAAATCCGTCGTAAACAAATTTATGTTGTTGTCGCCGCTCGGCGCTGCAACGAGGACGCACGCGCCCGGCTCAGTATAACTTGTGGGCCGGCCATCGCGGAAGATCGCGCCGACGGCGATGACGCGAGGGTCAGAAGGATAGCCGTCGTCGTTACAATTCGCGCCTTGCAGACGGCTGTTTCCAGCGGAGCGAACCATGACGATGCCACGACCAAATCGTCCGGAAGTGAGCGCATTTGAAATTCCGATTTGTTCCAGCAAACTGGGCCCGTCCAGAGTCAAACCGAAATTTCCCCAACTGTGATTTTGCACTGCCACGGTGTTGGAAGCGTATTGATACATGTCCATCAATTGTTCGTCGCTCGCGAGAAATTGGTTGGTCGTGAAAATGACCCAGCTCGCGAGATTCGCCCTTGGCGCAACGCCGGCCATTCCTTTGCCGTTATTTATTTCAGCAACCGCCAATCCGGCCACCTCAGTCGCATGTGCCCAGGAAGATGAGCCGAAGGCCGGCGTAACGTTGGTCGATTGGCCGGTGAAATTAAAATGCGGCGCTCCAATGGCGCGCGGAGCTAATTCGATGTGCGCCAATTCAAGGCCTACATCTGCGACTGCAATCGTGACGCCTTCGCCCTGCGTCAACGGCCAGGCGGCCCGAACATTCAAATCAGTTCCAACGGCGGCTCCGCTTGCATTGCGATCTTCCAAATTCCATTGCGCCGCAAAATATTGGTCGTTCGGTTTCGCTGCGTAAGCGCCTTGCAATTCAGCCGAACGCCGCATTACCGGATAACTCGCTGTCACGTCAGGCAATTCCAACAATGCTTCTGCCTCGCGCATCGCGGTCATGGCGTCGGGTGCTTGCAAAATGAAAACGTCAGACGTGACTGTGCGCGACAATTTCGCAGCGCGTCCGGCGGTCAATTTTTTTACGTCCGCTCCGGGCTTGAGTTGGATGACAATGCGGCTGCCCAACTCCATCGCGTTTGTGCTCTTGCCGACGAAAACTTTGACCCATTCGGATTTCGCAGCTTGCGGCGCAGCAATATTTTCTTCCAATCGGTAAGTCAGCGAATGCGGCGCGCGGAAATGAAAGAAATTTGTTTTTGGTTCGGCTTGGACCGTGAATTTACCGACGCAAAAAAAAGCGCAGCCCAGCAAAAGAAATGATTTATTTCGCAAGCCGCGAAGTTAGCAGAAACGCTAGTTTTTGCAAAGTCGCTATAACACGGTTACTCCTCGCGAAACCACTCGACCGGAATGCTTTTGAATTTCAAGGAAAGTTGTTTGGTTCCGTTCGGGGCAAAATAATAAGTGAGCAATGCGCGGTCGCGATGAAAGGTCACGCTCGTGTAGGCGTAAGTGACATCGGCGCTGGCCTCGATCACTTTTGGTTTCGACCACGTTCTTCCTTCATCGCGAGACAGCGCGGCGACGAGTGGCGTCCGCGCGGTCATGTGGTTAGCGCCAAGTATAGGATTGTAAATCAAAAGCAATTCGCCATTGGGCATCCGTGCAATCGTGCTGGGCGACTCCGGCGAAACAATTCCGTACGGCGTGGCTTTGCTCCACGTGTTTCCACCATCCTTTGAAAGCGAAAAATAAATTTGGCCCAGTTCCGTACGAATGATCTGAAGAACATTGCCATTCTTCAATTCGATGAGGCCCGGCTCCATCGCGCCACGCTTCGCGCACTCGACGATGTCTTTGCTGCGTTGCCAGTTTCGCCCGTTGTCATCGGAAAAATAAATAAAATTTCGCAAATTCCATTCGCGTTTGCTGATGTCTTCGCCAAATGAAATCGGGCAGAGAATGCGGCCGGTTTTCAACTGAATCACCCGCGCATTGTTCATGATGTGATAACCCGGCCCCGGCGTGATGATCATGGGTTGACTCCAGGTTCGCGCTTCGTCTCGCGAACGACGCATCACAACCTTGAGATTCGTCGCGGAATTTTTTTCGAGAAAGAAAAATAAAATCTCACCAGACCGCGCGCGCAAAAAACTGACCGACATCACATTTTGTTTGCCGATATTTTCCTGAAAAACAAACGGCGCGCTCCAGGTGCGTCCGCCATCTTTGGATTTCGCGGCAGAAATTACCGCGCTGGAATGATCGTGGCCTCCGCCGGAAAAATCCGTCCACGCCGCGAGCAAGAAACCGTCTTTTAAAACAAGAATGTCGCCTTCGCTCTGCCGTGGATGCGTCGCGGTGGCAGGCGCGAGCATCGTTTCAATGATTTTCCTGGAATCAGAATGAGTCGCGCGATCAAACGAGGAACAACCGGCCAGCAGAATCAGGCAAGCACATTGGAAAAAATTTCGATTTATCACACCGCAAAATCTCACGTGTTATTCCCGCCCGGATAAAAATTTTCGCTCAGGATAAGATTCAAGTCGTGGTTGGCCAACGTCAGTTCGCCGAAAGTATCCGCTGTCTGTTGATTGGCTTTGATTTGCTGAAATCGTTTTGCAGCGCGGCGAAAACGGAGGATCAGCGCTATATGTTCATCCTTGTCGCCGAGTTTGCGCAAAAGTTGTTTGACCTTTTCCGCTCGTCCGCGCGCTTTTTCAATGGTGCGCAGTGCTGCGGGAACTTCGACTTCGCCCGCGTTCACGCTTTTGAGCAGCGCACAATCAAACGCGCGACAATACTTCGGACGATCCGCATAAATCCGACAATGACATCCATCGAAAGCTGCGCACGGTTGCGGAAATTTCCAATGAGATGTCTCATCCGTTTTCCGCAAGCGGGCCAGCGGCAAACCCAGCGCCTTAAACCGTTCAGCGTGGTCGCCGCGTTGCAATTGCACGTCGGCGAAAATCACCCCGTTGCAACAAAGGCCGCAAGTGAGGCAAAGTTTTTCTCCGACTGAATATTTGGCGGACATCGAGTGTCGAAATTAGAAAACCGGGCAAAATGCGGCAACAATTAGTTATTCACCGTCCTGTTTCTGAAATTCCCTTGAACAACACGAGCCGCTTTGCTGATAACAATCCACGCAGAGAAATTTGTTCGCCTAGTTTATACGCGCCAAATTTTCCGCACACTTCGCAAACCGCATTTTCCTCAGCGCGCACCTCTTTATTCGCGGCGTTTGATTTCTGATTTTTAATTTTGTCATCGGCCATACGTTGGAGTTCAAGCTTCAGCTTGTTCCGGACAGGCTAAAGCCTGAACTCCAACCCAAAAATCCGGCGGCAACCAGTAATTTGCAACATTTGGAATTGCCTCCCCAAAAACTTCGCTGCTAGTTTTCCCACGCATTCCAAACGAAAAATTTATGAGCGCGACAAAAAATAATTTTCCAAAACTTCACAATGCCATGTGGCCCGGACTCGTCGGCAAAGGTTCGCCCGGCGTGGAACCGTGCATCGACCTCGACACCATGCTCGACCTCACCGCCAAAGCTGAAGTCAACGGCGTGAAATTCGATGGCGTCGATTTGTTTCTTTACGACCCGCACGTCTCCATCGACATCAACGACGACGGCATTAAAAAGCTCGCCGACAAAATTAAGAAAAAAGGTTTTGAAGTCGGCTCGGTCGTCGCGCCGGTTTGGTTCGATGGCTCCGCGATGGGCGACGAAACGAAAAAGAAAAATTGGCTGACTGCTGTACGCAAAGCGTGCGGCATCGCGCAGAAATTGCGCAAACTTGGTGTGCGACCTTACGGCGTGGTGCGAATTGATTCCGCTGCGGGCGTGAGCGATTGGGAAATAGATCCGAAGGGCAGCACGAAGAAAATTGTCGCGTCATTCAAGGAGGCCGGGAAGATCGCCAAAGATCACGGCGAAAAACTCGCGGCGGAAGGCGAAATCTGCTGGGGCGGCATGCACAGTTGGCGCGCGATGCTCGACACGCTCGAAGCCGTCGGCCAGCCGAAGATCGTCGGGTTCCAGGCCGACATGGCGCACACGCTTTTGTATTTGCTCGGCTACAACGAACCGAAACACCGCATCGTCCCGAAAAATTTCAGTTGGGAACCGGGCGCATTTCACGAAGCGATGAAGAAAATGACGAAAGCGCTTCGCCCGTGGACGCTTGATTTCCATGTCGCGCAAAACGACGCCACCGTCAAAGGCTCCGGCTCCCACGACAAAACCGGACGTCATTGTCTTGCGACTGATCCGAACGGAAAATTAAACATCGCGCGCGACGCCGGTTACTGGATGCGCGACGACGCTGGCAAAGTGACGAAGAAATTCAAACACATCTGCTGGGACGGCTGCATGTTCCCGAACGACGTGATGATGAAACAGGAAACGTGGAACAACATTTTGGCGTCGATGATCCAGGTGCGCGA
>JBDSLX010000147.1:0-3849 GCA_039916145.1 Verrucomicrobiota bacterium
TGCTCGCCAGTGTCACAGTGGCGAAAGTGTCGTCGCTCATGGTGACGCTCGCCCCGCCCGTTGGGTCGGTGGGAAAACTGGTGGCCGGTTGGCGACAGGCGAAATAAAAGCTCGCCGAACCATCCGGGGTAAAAGTGAACATCTGATTGTCCAAATCGTTCCCGCTCGAATCAAAAGATTCGGTGAAATAATCCGGCTGCCCAATGCTCAAAGTAAATTGGCGCGGCTGACTGACACCTGAAGTCAGATTCGTGAACCGCACGGTTTCGGTGTAAATGCCCGCCGGCAAAACATTCGCCGTTGAATTTAGACTTACGGTGACAGACGCGGATGCGGTTGGCCCGCCTGCGGTGAGTGTTCCGTTGGTCTGCGAAAGTGTCAGCCAGGTTGCGGATGTGCCAATGCTCCAGTTGATTGTGTTGGTGCCAGTGTTGGTGAGCGTAAAAATTTGCGAACCAGGAACGAATGGGCCGCCGACGGGACCGACTCCGGTGAAAGTCGTTGCCGGAACAATCAGGAAATCGTCCGGCAACGAGAACGATTCAATGACGCCGATCGTGCTCACGCTCGCTGGCGAAAATGCAAAAAAACCCATGCCGCGTTTGGCAAATCCGGCCCAAAGCTCGTCTCGATTCGCGCCGCCGGTGCTCACTTGGTCTGCTTGGATTATTGCATCGCGCGCCTGTAGAAAATTGGGATTGGCCGGCGAGAGATTCATTCCGTCCGTCACGAGTTGGAGCGTCAGTTGATTACCGATCGCGAAGCCGTGTTTATTGACAAGCCGTGCCCGAACTTCCCATAACGCTGCACACCAAACTTCACCTTGATTATGAACTTCGTCCGCGCCACCGCCGCCCACCACCGGACTTTTTGGAATGCCGACGTGAACATCCGCCTGGCTTGGATCAATGTCTTTGAACGTGAGTGGATTTTTGGTCAGATCAGTCGAGTAAGGATAGCGTCGAATGCCGAAATAATAATTTTGTGTCATCCCGCCGAGTTGATAAGTCGCGTAACCTCCCGCCGCATAATTTCCGTTGACATCATCACCAGGCTCGGCCAGCAAACAAAGTGCGTAAAAATCCGACCATCCTTCGCCCATGCCCGCTGATTGCAACGTGCTGATGCCAACGCCGCCGCCGACGCGCCGGTTGCTCAAGCCATGGGTGTATTCGTGAAAAACAATTTCCGCATCGAAGTCACCGTCGATGTCGGGATTCGGTCCATCGAAGACATACATTTGCATACGCGGTGAAGAACCATCCGGCGGCGTCCCGAAGTTTGCGTTATTAAAACCGCCGCCGTCTTGAGCGTCCGCCTGCACCGCATCATTGCCCAATCCGCCGCGCCCCAAATTGTTCACTTGAAAATTTCCCGCCGCTTCGGTGAATCCAAGCTCGTAAAGTTTGTCGTGATACCAATTGCAGAGGTAAAAAAGTTGGACCACCGATGCGTTCGTGTACGTGCTCGGAGCTTGCGTCAAGTCCATGGCAAAATCGAAAACGCGAGTCGGTGAACCTTGGGGACGTGGCGTATCAGCGATGTTGTCATTATTTCGGTCGAGATGCGCATCGACATTGTTGCCGCGGGTTTCATTGACGCCATCATCGATCCAGCCATTGGGCGAAGCATTGGTATTGAAGGCGTTCGTCACGACCAATACCCGAGGGACAGCTAAAGGCTGACTTGAAATTGGCAAGGAATGACCGGGCGAGAGCGGAGAGGGGCTGTCGCTGGTATAAACCCGATAACTCGCGTTGCTAATATAATTCGTCAAATTGTGACGCAGCAGAACTTCACCGGTTTGGGCATCGACAAGAATACGAAACATTTCTCCACGCGCGCGACTGGTCAAAATAATTTCCCAACACAAACGCATTTCTTTGGCGCTCATCGGCAGCCAGACTAAACGCGCATCAGCTTCGCCGTTGAGTTTCGCCGCTTTAAATTTTTGCCGTTTTTCCGCGCCTAGCTCTTGCGCGTCAATCGAAGTGATTTCAGCAACGGGAAGTTTTTCGCCAAGGTTGTCGGCTGCGATTGTGATTGCCGCCTCCGCAGAGATTCCGGGTTCGCCATTTTGTTCAGACTGATTTCTCGCTCCGGCTTTTGCGGCTTGCGCGTGGTCTGGCAAAAAGTGGCTGGAAATATTCACGAGTTCCTCATTTTTGGTCGTATGCGAAATCAGCAAGCCCTCGAAGACTGAAATGTCGTTGAGTTGTTGTTCCCAAACAACCGTTCGCATTCCGTTGTGAGCCGTGACGAAGTCGCGCTTGATTTTTGCGTTCGTCAGTACTTCCGGCCCATGTCCGAACAACGCGCTATGCTCTTTCAAAAAACCTTTGGTCGCGCGATGCGGATCGTTCCCAGGAAAATTGGCGGCCGTGTTTGCCGAAATGCCGCGACCGCTTCCTTTTTTGCCGCTGAGAAAGCCATCCGGCGACGAAATTAATTTCGGGCTTCCCACAACCTCATCGAACGCGACCTGCACTTTCGGCAAATTTTTGCGCAAGCGATTTTCTGCCTCGGCATTTTTCCGGTGGAGCGTCGCAGCCGGTTGCGATTTGCGCTGGTCGAAGTTCGGCAACTCATGTTGCGCCGGTTTTTGAAAACCGTTGGCTTGGTGCGCTAAAAACAGCACTGTGCAAAGCGTGGCGAGGCGGAAGAGCGGTGATGAAGTCATTTGGATGGCTAATTGGTTGATGAAGCTTATGTGCGTTGTTTAAGAGCTGTTGGAGATGCGAGTCTTTTTGCGCAGCGTCCTAACCAGCTCGCCCGATGAGGCAACATTCCTGCCTAAAAGTCAATTTTTAAGCGGCTGTTTGTGTTTCATTGCCTAGAACTTTCCCGAACCGGTGACAGAGACAACTTTCTCACTTTTCCAAGGATGCTCCCGTTTATCGATGATCAAAACGCGCGGGAGCAATTCGACTTCGTGTCCAAACAAATTAAGCGTCACCGTCCCGGGCAGAAACGTGAGGTCTTGAAAAATAATTTCTCCAAACGGCACGTTGGTTTTCGTCGGGTCATCGAAGACCAGCCGTCGGACGAGATTGGTTTCCGAAAGTTTGTTGTCGAGAAAAGTAATTTGCTGGGAGATGTTCAACTTTGGTTGTTCCACGAGCAGGCTGGGAATTCCCGCAGAATCGTTTGAAAATACGATGCTCCATGGACCTTTGAACGTTCGCCGGTGCTGAATGAAGCTGAACGAACCAAGGTAAATCGAGAGCGCGAGAACAAATCCGATCAGCAGAATTCTTGTAAGTCGGTCGGATTGCATTGGACGCGAAGTTTTTGAGAGCAGAGCCACTCTGTCAAGTGAGATGGCTCAAGTATGCGCCATCGTTTTCGATTGCGCAGAATTTCAAGCTATGGCTGACTATCCGAACTTTATGCCTCTCAAAGAACCTATCAAAGCCGCGTTCGCCGATGTTCCATATCCGGGCGATCACAATATCACGCGCTGTCCGTATCATTGTAAGCCCTGCCAGGAAATCGCGGAGTATTTCAAAGGCAAAGGTTGGGAAGGGCATTCGGTTGAGGATTTGCGCGATCATCACACTGCTCTCTCTCTTTTCACACCGGAAGCATTTCATTATTTTTTACCCGCGTTCATGCTCGCTTCCATCGAGTCCTACGACCAAATGGATATTTTGCCCGACTCCATTCGGTTTCATTTTGAATTTTCGCTGGAACATCGGGACCATTTTCTGGTGCGCCTCACGAAATTCTCCGAGGATCAACGCAAAATCATCATTGAATTTTTGCGCTTCATGGAAACCAAAGGCGCAGGCTCGTCCGAAGACGCAATTTCCTTGCTCAAAGAAGAACCAGTCTAGCCGTCCGGATTTT
>JBDSLX010000148.1:0-10511 GCA_039916145.1 Verrucomicrobiota bacterium
GCGATTGGCCGGGCGAGAGCTTGATTACTTTACGCCAAAGCTCGATGGCTTTTTCAATCTCGCCGTCATTTTGCATTTGATAGGCGAGGTTGCTGAGCTGATTCGGATCGCGCGCTTTCGCCATCAGCTTATCTTCCATTTTTTCCAGCTCTTTGCCTTTGCCGGAACGCTGGTAAATATTGCGCAATTCCCAGCTCAATTGCTGATAAAGCGCGGGATTGGCCTTAATGAGTTGTTCGTAAAGTTCCGTGGCCTTTTTGAAATCTCCAGAGTCGGTGTAAAGCTGCGCAATCGTCCGTTTGATTTGCAACAGATGCGGACGTTTTTCGGCCAGCGTTTGATAAATTTCCAAAGCTTTGTCGCGCTGATTGCCGAGGCGATAAAGTTCCGCGACATTTTCGTGCGCCTGCACGGAACCGGGCTGCTTCTCCAAACGCTCCTTGAACTTTGCCAGCAATTCTTCGCTCTTTCCCGCCGCGACATAGTAGCGGTGCAATTCCTGCAACAAATTATCGGTTTGTCCGTAACGCGAATAATATGGCTGATAACCGTAGTAGGAAAAATTCGCGGTCTGGCGTCCGTGCGCTTTGCGTTCCCACGCTTCGTTTGCCAGCGCGATGGCAGAATCATATTCGTTATCGCCGGCGTGGATTTGCGCCAGCATTCCCAACGCCTGACTGCTGCGGCTGACGCTGGCCAAATGCTCTTCCAAAAGTTGTTTGGCCAACTTTTTCTCGCCGGCGGTGACGAGGTTCTGAATTAAATTCAAAATCGTCCCAGGCGGAACACGTTGCTGGCTGAGGTCGCGAATCGCTTTCGCCGCATCCTCATATTTTTTTGCAATGAGCAACGTGCTGGTTTTGGCGAGCGCAATGTCGCGCGTTTTGGCGGGATAACGTTGCTGCAACTTTTCATAGAATGCCGTCATTCCGGGGTAATCTTCCTTTTGCTGCGCGACATAGAGCGAGGCGTTGTAAAGCTCCACGTCGTCCATGCCCGCCTTGTTCAACGCGCTCAAAAGATCGCTCGCTTTGTCGAACTCTTTTTCCACGACGTAATGCGCGGTCAACAGGCGCGCACATTCCCAGGCACGCTTCTTTGCTGATGGTAGTGCGCTGGTTTTATATTCGCGGGCAGCTTTCTCCAATTCCTGCAAAATTGAAGTTCCATTGGTTTGCGATTTGTCTTTCTGCTTCGTTTCGCTGAACGCGGTTGTTTTCCAATAATCAATGTAGCCAAAAGCATTCTGCGGCAACGATTGCATCGGGCTTTGATAACTGCGCTGGTTGTTCGGATTTAAATCAGGAACATAAATATCGACGCGCTGACGAACGTTATAAAATCCGCGTTGATTGACAGGTTCAGCCAGCAAAATTTCGCGATACAACGTCTGCGCTTCATCCAGTTTTCCCGATTGCTTCGCCAAGCCCGCCAATTGAATCCGCACGCTGTCCCTCTGGTTTGGGTCGATCTCGATAACTTTTTCAAAGATTTTTTTGGCCTGATCGTATTTAGTATTTTGTGACAGCAAATTTCCCATCGCGTAAAGCATTTGCACATCATTCACGTTGTCCGCCACGATTTGATCAATCAGTTGCAGCGCTTTGTCTTCCTGCTTGTTTTTGAAATAGAGCGGAACCAAACCTTGCGCGGCGGCGAGCCGTTCCTTCGGTTGCGACTTCGCCAGTTGTTCCAGCAGCGCAATCGCCTTGTCGTTCTTCTGTTCGTTGGAATAAATCAGCGCGGTGCGTTGCAGCAATTCCACATCGTCCGGCGCGGCGGCGAGAATTTCCTCGGCGAGTTTCAACGCTTCATCCATCTGGTTATACATTTCCAAAACGGTGAGAAGATCGCGTTTGGCTTCCATGTCGCTCGGCCGTTTCTTCAACCGATTTTTGAACTGTTCGATAAACGCCTCTTCACCGATGCTTTGCTGCCCAATTGAAGCCATGTATTGCAACAATTGCGGACGGAAATTTTTGAACGTTCCTTGCCATCCCTGATTTCCGTAAGAGCGACCGTAATTCCGGCTCCCATACATGAATTGATATGCGCGATTCATATTTTGCGGATTGCCCTTGCTCAGTCTTTTGACTTTTTTCTCTTTCTCCTCCTCCTTTTTTGATTCGTCGCCATCGCCAATTTCCAAAATCAAATTCAATTGCGCCATCGCTTCGACCGGTTGATCTTGCGCCAGCAACTGCGCGTATTCAAAACGGCGGCGATAATCATTTCGATCCAATTCCACCGCCTTCGCCTTCACCAACAATGCTTCGTCCGTGAAACCTTGATTGCGCAAAAGCGACGAGACTTTGTCCGCCGCCTTCGGATCCTTCGGCGCTTGCGTCAAAATTTTGTTCCAGGTCTCCTTCGCTTTTTCGATCTCGCCTAATTGCGCGTAAATCTGCCCGAGCTTTTCAAATTCCTGTGCCGAGGGTTTGCCGCTGATGGCGACCAACTGTTCGTAATAGCTCCGCACCTTCGCGAAATCCTGCGCCTCGAACGCCGTGCGCACGAGCGACTTCAACGCCGCCGGTTTTTCGTCCACGGTTTGCAAACCGCTTTCCAGCACTTCCACCGATTTGAAAATTTGCCCCGACTCTTTGTAAATCGCGGCGAGTTCTTCGTAAGCGGCAAGCTTCTTTGGCGTGTTGCGAATGCGGCGGGTGAATTCGCCGACGAGCGCGTCCAATTGATCCTGTTGCAAATAAATCCGCGCGAGATTCCCAATTGAATTCAAGCGCGTGCTGTCTTCCTTCGACACGTCCAGCATTTTGCGAAATGTTTCCTGCGCTTCGCCCAGACGCTTTTCACTTTCGAGCGCCTCGCCGTATTGCCGATAATAATCCGGTTCATTCGGCTCCAGGCGCAACGCGTAGCGATATTCGTCCATCGCTTTTTCCGGCTGGCGATAAAGTTGATAAACCTGCGCGAGCATCAAACGCGCTTCGGGATCAGTGGACGCGAGGCTGACAATTTGTTGGGCGGCGGCAATCGCTTCGTCCTTCAAATCAACGGAGAGATAAATATCCAGCAATTCCTTTTGGTAAACGCGCGCGCGGTTTTTGTCCTTTTCCAAAAGCGCTTTGAAAACCTCAATCGCCTGTTCGGTTTGTTTCGCGGATTTGTAGAGCGACGCGAGGCTGCGCAAATATTCCAGATTGTCCGGCTCCGTCGTCCGACGGTGTTCGTAAAGCTGAATCGCTTTTTCGCGTTGCCCGCCCCGTTCGTAGAGCCGCGTGATTTGTCCCAGCAATTTTGCGTTCTTCGGATTGGCGTCGAGTTCCTTTTCCCACGCCTTTTGTTTTTCTTCCAGCACGCCGGATTCGCGCCACGCATCGAGACGGCCTGATTCGCCTTGCTGCGTCATGAACTCATTTTTGTCCTGCACGGCGAGCAGTTCAAATTCTGCGGCGGCTTCGTCAAACTTCTGTTGGCGCAATAAAATTTTGGCGTAAGCAAGATGGCTTTCCAGATTCGCGCCGTCTTTTTCAACGGCGGCTTTGCGCAACTTCGCGGCCTCATCAATTTTCTGGTTCGCTTCCAAAATCGAAGCGACTTCCGCGTAATCTTCCACTTTGCTCGTCGCCGGATCGATGATCGAAAGCCAGAGTTTCACCGCTTCCGGTTCTTCGCCCTTGTGAAATTTCAGCGCGGCCAGATGTTCAAGAGAATCTTTATTTTTTCCTTTTTCCAACGCTTTGCCGTAGGTCGCAATGGCTTCGTCGGGAAAATCGTAACTTTCAAACCAACCGGCGAGTTGCGCGAGTTTCTCGGCGCTAGGCGAGTCTTTTATCAACCGCCGCCACGTCTCTTTCGCTTTGTCCAAATTGTTGTCGCGCAAATAAAATTCGCCGAAGCGTCGCAGGTAATCCGCGTCCGTGGGAAATAACTCGATCAATTTTTCAAATGCCGTCGCGACGTCCGCTTTTTTTCCGGCGCGCGTGTGGAGCGCGATCAGTTTTTCATAAACCGGACCGCTGCGAGGATTCCGCTCCAGCATCAGCCGGTATTGTTTTTCCGCGTCATCGAACTTCGCCATGCGCGTGTAAGTTTCCGCCAGCAGATCGCGAAATTCCACGTCGCCCGGATTTTGTTCCAGCTTGGCCTTGATGTATTTCACGAGGCCGTTCAAATCGCCGATGTCCTCGTAAACGCCGACGAGCCGCAATTTCAAATCTTCAAAAAGCCAGTTGCCGGGCGCGACGAGTTCGAGCGCTTCTTCGTAAGTAGCAATCGCCTCCTTGAATTTTTCGTTTTGCACCTGGCATTGGCCGATGGAGCGCAACGCGCGGCAGTGGCGATACGGGTCTTCCTTCGCCAGCGTCGCTATTTGGCGATAAACCGAAATCGCATTGGTCCACATGCGATTGTCTTCGTAAATCTCGGCGAGTTCCAATTGGGAAAAAATTTCGTTGGGATTCTGTTCGGAAATTCTTTTCCACACGGCGATAGCTTGATCCCGTTTGCCCTGGCGCAAATAAAGATTGCCCAACATTCGGCAAACCGCCGCGCGCTGGTCGAGATCGGCCAGTGAATCCAGTGACGCGCTCAAGAGTTCTGCCGCTTTCTCGTCTTGCCCAGCCTTGTAATAAAGTGTGCCGAGCAAAACTTTGAAGACAGGACGAGTCTCGCCTTTCGCCGCCGCGCTTTCCAACGCGGCAATGGCATTCGTCATTTTGAATTGGCGATCATAAATCTGGCCGAGCAACAGCAACGCGGACAATCCATCCGCGCCCTCGACTTTTGGTTTGAGCGCGTCGATCCATTTGTCCACCCCTTCGATTTTGGCGTAGCCTTCATAAACCTGATTGAAGGCGCGATCCTGAAATGGATTTTTCAGGAGAACCGTTTCGTAACGGTCGCGCATCTCGCGGTCGCGCGCGTCGTCTGGAGCAGCCGCTTGGGAAAGAAGCCCAGCGCAGAGAACGAATCCCATCGCGAGAATTTTCAGTCGATTCTTTTTCATAATTTTTCTGTCCTTTCGCAAATTCCCTTTTCTCATCCATACCGTTGCGGAGTTGTTTTGATAAATCGGTTGCCGGTCAAATCCATTCGCCGCAGCGCGACATCGACGATGAACAACAACAGCGCCAGCGAAAGCAGCCACGGCCAAAGACGTTTGCGCACGGGAACCGATTCGCCTTTGGAAACCTGAAAGACTTCGTCGAGGCTCGGATTATATTTTCCGCCCGTCACCGTCGAAAGTTCGCGCAGGAAATTTTCGTTGAGCGATAGATGCCGATATTCCGGTTTGTAAGAGACCGTCAACGCCCGCGTGTAATCCGATAAAACTTCTTCGCCGCCGGACTCATCCACTTTGCTTTGACGAACTTTAAAAAGATAACTGCCCACATCGGTCATCGGAAAACTTGCTTCGTAACGTCCCGGCGCGCTTTGCCGCAACGCAATTGTCTCGATGCTCAAATCCGGCTTCACCAATTGCGCCGTGGTTTTGAGATCGTTGACGAACTGGCCGTTCTCATCCGTATTGTCGATGGTCATGCGGCCTTGATCGCCTTTCATCGCGATGGTTGTTTCCGCGCCGCGACTTTGCGTCGTGCGCATGATGTCGCGGATTACCTGCGCCCAAAATTGTCCGTAACCCGGCCAGCGCACCCAATCAGCCGCCCAACGGCTTTTTGCATCCGAAGTAAACGCCGCCGCTTTGCCTAAACCAAATCGCCAGCTTGCGAACAATGGATCGCCTCGTTCCGTCAGTAATGAAACATTCGCCGTCGGTTTCGGCGAAGTCACAACGTAACCAAAAAGGAACGGCGCGTTTTTCCAATCGATACCACGGATGATTTGTTCATCGCGAAAGACCTGCGGCAGAAATGGTTCTTCCACCAGCGACGACTTCGAGGCGGACATTGTTTCTTTCGTAAAAATTTGTGGAATATCATGCGCGTCCGTCGTCTGGTAGTAGCGGCCTTTGCCCCAGCGCGCGATGCTTTGCAGCAAATCCGCATCGATGTCTTGCCCAACCGCGACGGTGGAAACCGTGATTTGATCCGAACCCATTTGGCCAGTGATGCCTTGAAAATCTCCCGGCTGCGACACGCCATCGGTGAGCACGATGCAATGTTTAAAGCCCGCAGTAATTCCTTGCAGGGCTTGATGCGCCTTGACCATCGGCTCATACATCGCGGTTCCACCACCGGCGTCGATGCGCTCAATGCTTTGCAGAATTCCCGCCTTGTTCGCCGCGCTCTGCAAATCCGCGATGACATACGGATCGCCATCAAACGCAATCACGCCGACGTAATCACGGTCGCTGAGAACTTCGACCGCCGCGATGGCCGCTTCTTTGGCGAACTGAATTTTATCGCCTTCCATACTGCCCGATTTGTCGATCACCAGCATCATCGCGAGGCTCGGCGTGTCTTTCTTTTTTTCGGAACGCATTCGCACCGGCAGCGCGTCTTCAATTGAAGTTCGATAATAACCGCCCAATCCAAACGATTCCTGCCCGCCAATCATCAGAAATCCGCCGCCCAAATCTTCCACGTAGGAACGCAACAAATTCATTTGTCGAACCGTCATGTCCGTCGCAGGCACGTCGGAAAAAATAATCGCGTCGTAGGCGGCGAGTTCTTCCAAATTTCCCGGCATACCTTTTCCTTCGCGCACTTCGACGCGAATATTTTCCGCTTCCAGCGCGCGTCCAAGAAATCGTCCTTCGCGTTCGTTGCCTTCCAGCAGCAACACGCGCGGCTCGCCCGAAACATGCACAATGCCCGATGCGACATTGTTATCGGCGAAAAAATCTTTCGCTGCTTTCATGCGCAATTCGTATTTGATCAAACCTTCTTTCGCTTTTGTTTCCTGGAACGCCAGCGTGTTTGCGCCGGGTTTCAGTTGGATTTCCTTGTCCTGAATTTTAAATCCATCGCGGAACAAAGTGAACGTCGCCGCACTCTCGGTGGTGGAATGCGCGACGGCGGATACGGAAAAACTTTGTCCCTTTTTCACTTCGCTGGGGACTATTAAATCTTCGAGCAACACTTCATCTTTCGGATCGGTTTGATAAGGAATGCCGTAGATTTTCAAGCCGTGACTCGCGGCGCGCTTGGCTGCGGCAATCGCGTTCCCCGCTGTTTCATTGCCGTCGCTGATGATGACCACACGATTGATCGAATCAGCCGGCATGGATTCCCACGCGGAAATGAGCGCCCGTTCAATGGCTGTTTCGTTGGCTTGCGGAAATTTTTTCAGGACGAAATCAGATTTCGTTTTTGCGCCGATGGCTGCGAGGATTTGATTCGTCGAAGCAAACGTAATGAGACCAACTTTCTTTCTGGCAGAAACGCGGCTTTGAATTTGCGTCCATAAATTGCTCGCCTGATTCGGGGCGGTTTCTGACACGCTGCCGGAAAGATCCGCCAAAACCAAAACCGAGAGCGAATCGCTTTTTGAAACCCAAAGCAAACTGGTCAGGGCCAGCGTGAGCAGCAGCAGAATCAAACAACGAGTCAGAGCCGAGAGAACGAGTTGAACCTTCGGATTGTCCACCAGAGTGAAGCGCAAAACGAGTAGAACGAGGGGCAACGTAATTGCCATCGCCCACATCCAGGGATTTTCAAAATCAATTTTCATTCAATCACACGCCGGTGAAACAATCCCCATTCCACCGTCGATAAAATCAGGGCAAGGAACGCGAGGAAAAACCACGGCTCAAAACCGACGCGAAAACTTTCTTTCAATTCGACAACCGGTTGTTTGGAACGGAGCGGTAATTTTTTGACAGGCGCGATTCGTGATTCTGAGGAACTGACGAGACTCGCCGCGAACAAGGGAAGTTTTTCCCCAGTTATGGTTTCGCCCTCGTAAAAACCCGCTTTGTTCACGGAAATCAGCGTTTGGCCTGCGCTCACAGAAAAACGATTTCCATCGGGATCTATCGCGGCCTGCAAATTTGTTCCGGCGTATTTGGACAATTCGTTCGCGCCGAGAATTGAATTCATCGGCGGATTCGCCCAGCGCTCGGTCGTCTCCGCGCCGCTGAGATAACGAATCGCGTTCGCCATCAAAATCGGGAACGCGACGCGCAACGGCAAATCGGTTGTGGCGGTGTCAAACAACAACACCAATACTTTTTGCGCGCCGTCCTCACGCAAAAGAATCAGCGGATCACTGAACGAACTGGCGAGCTTTTGAAAATTTACATTCGCCTCGACGCCAATCGCGCGGTCCATTCCGACATTTTGCAGCGAGAGATGGCGATTGACCGGGTGTTCGCGCTGCCATTCGGTGAACAAAGGTTTGGTAATTTCACCGCTTTTCACCAGGCCGAGATCGGCTGGCCAATCGCCTACGAAAATGGAATTCCTTTCCGGCGTTGTCGGTGGAATCCATCCAGAAAAAATCGTCACGTCGAAGCGATTGGTCGCGGAATATTTCGTTGGGTCAACCACTTCTAATTCAACTTCGTCATCGGTGGCGAGTGCGCGTTGCAGAAATAAATTTTCCTTTGTGACCAATTGGACGCGGAGCGGTTTTGGTTTCGGCAACATCGCGTAAGCGTGATCGTCGAGTGGAAAAGCGTCTTTTACATCGAGCACCGCTTCGATTTCGCCGCCTTCCGCGCTGAATTGCCGCAACGTGCGTGAAACCGATTTACCTGACGCAACTTCAAATTCATAGGCATCAACCAGTCGTCCGCCAATTTTTAATTCGAGCGGAACTTTCTGTGACTTGCCGGTTTGATTGCTGATTTCAACATGAACCTGGAAATCGCGCGCGGAGAATGGAAGTGGCCGCACTTGAAACGCGGTGATGCCGATGTTGTCCGTCTCTTTGCCAATTTCCAGAAAAGCGAAGCGCGTCTTTGGCGGCGGATTTATTTCGACCGGATCGAACGCGCCGTCGCTCACGATGTAAACGTGCGTTTCCCGTTCATCGGAGGGAAGTTGTTCCACGATGGTGAGCGCCTTTTTGAAATCCGTTTCGCCGTGCGTGGGCTGAAGTTTTTCCAGTGCTTCTTCCAAATCTTTTTTGTTGTCGGTAAAAGGCTGAATCAAATCGGGCTGCGCGGCGACAGAAACGAGCATGAGCGAATCTCCAATCGACATGCCGCGAATCACGCCGCGCGCTTTTTGGCGGGCGAGATCGAAGCGCGTTTTATTTCCTTCCTTCACCCACATGCTGGCCGAGGTGTCCAAGAGCAAAACGATGCGCCGCGCGCCGGTCAATTTTCCAGAGAGCAACGGACGCGCAATGGCAAAGGTCAAGAGCGCGATGAAGAGAAGTTGCAGGAGCAGCGACAAAAGTTTTTTGAGTTTGCTGATGGACGTGACGGTTTGTTCGTCGCGCAAAATTTTGTCCCAAAACATCAGCGTGGAAACTTCCATGCGGCGGCGGCGTTGCTTAAGAAGATAGAGAAGAATGACCGGAACAAACAGGGCGAGAAACAGCAGCGCGATAGGTGCGGCGAAATTCATTGCAAAAATCTTTTTCGCCGCAACATGTCAATGACAACCTCTTGAAACGGCAAATCGGTGCGCGCGCGGACGTAGCCGATTTCGCTTTTGCGGCAAAAATTTTCGAGCGTGTCGCAATAATTTTGAAACGTCTGGCGGTATTTGCGCAGGAGGCTTTCGGTGAGCGTTACTTCGCGAATGCGGCTCGTCTCGGTGTCGTGCAGACGCAAATCGCCGAGCAATTCGGGATTGGTTTCCTGCGGCGAAATACAATGGACGACGAAGACTTCAAATTTTTGATAGCGCAACGCATTCAAGCCTTCGATGGAGCGTTCATCGTAAAAATCGGAAAGGACCACGGCGAGACCGCGTTTGCGTTTGCTTGCGGCAAAGGTTTTCAGACACGCGCTGAGGTTCGTTGGGCCGGCGGGTTTTAAGCTTTCCAAAAATTTTAGCATCCGAAAAACTTTTCCCTTGCCGCGCAAACTCAAGAGTCCCGCCGCGCCTTTTGGCAACGCATCGGTGAACGGCACGACGAAAACGCGATCCAATCCGGCGAGGCCGAGATAGCCGAGCGCGGCGGTCATGCGGCGGAGATAATGAAATTTGTAAGGCATCCCGAAATCGACTGAGCCGGAGCAATCAAGTAGCAAATAAATGGAAAGGTCTTCCTCCTCCTCGAATAATTTCAGGAAAAGATTTTCCGTGCGAAAAAAAAGATTCCAATCAATGAAGCGAAAATCATCCCCGGGCGAATACGGCCGGTGATCCGCGAATTCCACGCTCACCCCTTTTTGGCGGCTGCGGCGCTCGGCCTTCAGTTGACCAGACAAAATTTTGCGCGCGATGATGTGGAGGTATTCGAGCGTTTCGAGAAAGTCGTCGTTGAACAACGGCTCGGCGCGATCATCCAGTGCGGCGGCTGGTGTCGTCAGAGGCATAAGGGTTCGGCTATTCCGCTTCCACCGGAGTCTTGTCCAAAATTTCGGCGATGATGGCGTCAGTTTTAATTTCCTCCGCTTCACCTTCAAAATTCAAAATCAAGCGGTGCCGCAACGCGGGCGGGGCGACTCTCTTGATGTCCTCGAC
>JBDSLX010000149.1:0-2859 GCA_039916145.1 Verrucomicrobiota bacterium
TTCATGGGACTGGGCGCGTCGTTTTTAACACTCATTGTTGCAGAAACCGTGGGAGTGAAATCCGGTCTCGGTTGGTACGTGGCGTGGGCGCAAGGTTGGGCGGAATACGGAAAAGTTTATGCAGCGCTCGTCATCATGGCCGCATTTTTTTCCACGATCATGACGATGCTTTTCAAAATTCGTGATCGCGTGTTGGTCTGGCAAAAGGGCGTGATCAAATGGTAAACGCCGCGCCGATTATTACAACGGAAGGCTCGACGTTGCGGGTGGAAAATGTCCGCAAAAGTTTTCCCGCGCCCAATAGTTCCGAAGGAAATGTCGTCGCGCTGGACGCGGTTTCACTTTCTGTGGATGCGGGTGAATTGGTTTCTTTGATCGGGCCGAGCGGTTGCGGAAAATCCACGTTGCTTCGCCTCATCGCCGGATTGGATTCGCCGAATGCAGGTGAATTATTTGTTGGCGCGGAACCGATCTCCGCTCCCAGCGCCGAACGCGGACTCGTTTTTCAAGACCCAAATCTTTTTCCGTGGCTCAAGGTGCGTGGCAATATCGAGTCCGGCCTTGTCGCGCGCGGAGTTCTTCACGAGAAACGTCAGGAAGTGGATGAATTCATGCGCCTCGTTGGTCTGGAAACTTTCGCCAACGCCTATCCGCATCACCTTTCCGGCGGCATGGCGCAACGCGTCGCTCTGGCCCGCGCCTTGATCAATCATCCCAAAGTTTTGCTCCTCGACGAACCGCTCGGCGCGCTCGATGCCTTCACGCGCATGCGCATGCAGGACGAAGTTCTCCGACTCTGGCAAGCGCGCAGCACGACCATGCTGCTCGTCACGCACGACATTGATGAAGCGATTTACATGAGCGACCGCATCGTGATTATGACGCCACGTCCCGGTCGAATCGAACGCATCATCGACGTCGCGCTCGAACGCCCACGCCAGCGCAACAGCCCGGAATTTCTCCGCCTGCGTAGTAATATTTTGGAGTTCCTCCATTTCGGCGGGAAACCGTAGCCGCGCTCTGCCGAGCGCGGCTACGTTAAATTTTTTTCACCGTCCACACGATGACCGAGAACACCGCGCACAACATCACCGCCAAAATAATTTCATTCGGGTTCGGCGAAAAAATCAGGATGAAATTTCTCCCCTTCACCAGCGCCGCGAAACTTGAAACAAAGAACGGCATCAGAAACAGTCGGATGATTTGGCAACGATCCAATTTATTACCGCGCGTCGTGGAACTGATATAGAGTGCGACGCCGATAATGGCGCTCAATCCGAGCGAAGTCAGCCAGAGGCGCGGAGTCGGATCGAAATAACGCACCAGCACGACCAGATACCAAATCAAGTAACACCAGAGAATCAATCGCCCGGGGGAAAGATTTTTTAAATAGCGCAAAACTTGTTTCATCGACTTCTTGGACGCGTTTACTCACTGCCTTTGGCGCAAAGTTCCTGGATTTGCGACAGAAAAAACTCTCGCGACGGCGGCGGAGTTAGTATTTCCTCAACGCACGCTTATGGCTTACAAAGAGCAGCAACTAACCGATATTTCAAAGCAGTTCCAGATTTACGGCGAAATTCTCCACGCTGAAACCTGCAAAATTGGGCACATCAACGAAACCTATTCCGCAACTTACGCACAAGGCGGCACCAGCGTTCGTTACATTCACCAGAAAATAAACCAAAACGTTTTTAAAAAACCGTCGGCAGTGATGAACAACGTCATGCGGGTCACAACTCATCTCCGCAAAAAATTTGAGGAACAAAACGTCAGTCACATCACGCGCCGTTGCCTGACGATTGTGCCAACGCGCAAAGGCCAAAGTTTTTTCCGCGACCACGACGGCAATTTCTGGCGCACGTTTGTGTTTGTCGAAGGCGTGCAAACTTTGGAAGCCGTGCAATCGCCGCAGCAGGCGTTTCAAGCCGGCAAAGCCTTCGGCCATTTTCAAAGTTTACTGGTCGATTTGCCGGGCGAACGTTTGCACGAAACGATTCCCGATTTTCACAACACGCGGAAACGTTTTGATGCGCTGCTCAAAGCTGTTGAGAAAGACCATTTCAATCGCGCACAAGGAGCAGCGGCGGAAATTCAATTCGCCTTGAAGCGCGAAAATTTTGTCAGCGTCATTCTCAATGCGCTGGCGAAAAAGAAAATCCCCGAACGCATCACGCACAACGACACCAAATTCAACAACGTCATGATGGATGTCGCCACGGGCGAAGCGATGTGCGTTGTCGATCTCGATACCGTGATGCCCGGTTGCGCGCTCTATGATTTTGGCGACATGGTTCGCACCACGACCAGTTCCACACTCGAAGACGAACTCGATCTTTCGCAAGTGAAGATGCAAATGCCGATGTTCAAGAAGTTGGCCGAAGGTTATTACGCAACGGCCGGAAAATTTTTGACGAAAAACGAAAAAGCGTTGGTCGCATTTTCAGGAAAGTTGATCACGTTTGAAATCGGCATTCGTTTTCTGACCGATTATTTAAGCGGCGATACTTATTTCCGCATCCACCGTTCCGGCCACAACCTCGACCGCTGCCGCACGCAATTCAAGTTGGTCGAATCCATTGAAAAGCAGGAAGAGGCGATGCAGAAATATGTGGATGGATTGTGATTTTGGAGCGGCGCGTAAAGGACCGCCGCCACAAGTTGAGAATCATTTCACCTTCACGCGCTGATAAATCTCGTCGAAAATTTCGCCTTTGTCGTTGATGGCGAGAATGTCGCGTTGGTCGGAATAGAGCGTGACTAAATAAAAATGCCGCACACTCGCAGTCTTGGCCATGTACCAACGTGGCCCCTCCGGTTCGGCGATTCTCAAATTCACGCCCCACGCGCCGTCGCCCA
>JBDSLX010000150.1:0-10119 GCA_039916145.1 Verrucomicrobiota bacterium
CACGGAGTGACGCGCCCTACCGATTCGGCATTTTCCATTTTCAGGAATCAAACTTTTCCATGAAAAAATTACTTCACGAAATCGTCCGCGAACGTTGCCTCGTCTGCGACGGCGCGATGGGAACGCAACTCATGCTCGCTGGTCTCGAACAAGGCAATTGTGGCGAACATTGGAACCTCACGCATCCCGAACGCGTCCTCGAAATTCAAAAACGTTACGCGAACGCGGGAGCCGATTGCATCATCTCAAATACTTTTGGCGGCAGTCCGACGATGTTGAAACGCCACGGTTGCATCGAAGATTTGCGCGCCATCAATCAAGCTGGAGTTCGCATCGCGCGCGAAGCCTTTGGTGATCGCGAAGGCTTTGTCCTCGGCGACCTCGGCCCGCTCGGCGCGATTCTCGAACCGTACGGCGACATGCCGCAAGCAGACGCCCTCGCCGCATATCAAGAACAAGCCGCCGCGCTTGTCGATGCTGGTGCCGATGCGGTCATCATCGAAACACAAACTTCGCTGGAAGAAATTGGAATCGCGATTGACGCCGCCAAAGCTGCCGGTGCGCCGAGCATCATTGCCTCACTCGCCTACGACCTTTCGCAAGACCAAACTTTTTACGTAACGATGATGGGTGTGATGCCGGATCAGGCCGCGCAATTTGTCGAAGAACGCGGCGCAAACATCATCGCATTAAATTGCGGCACCGGCATGGACATGAATGGCGCGGCGATGGTTGCAAAAATTTATCGCGACAGTTGCAATCTCCCCGTGATGGTGCAACCGAACGCTGGACTTCCCGTTTTGGAAAATTTGAAAGCCGTCTATAAACAATCTGCTGCGGACATGGCTCTCGGCGTTCCCGGCGTGCTAGAAGCAGGCGCAAACATCATCGGCTCCTGTTGCGGCAGCACGCCCGAACACACCCGCGCCATCCGCGAAATCGTAGAGAAATTTAATCGAGCTTCATGAAAATCCTGCGGTAGCACAGGCCACTGGCCTGTGCCGAGCGGCGACTCGCCGCTCGGAATGGAGAACGGAAGAATTGTTTAGTGCGCCTTGTTTTCGATGCCGCGTCCTTCCCTTTCCGTTCGGCCAGTGGCCGAACGGCACAGGCGGATCGCCTGTGCTACCCGTTTAATTTCGTTTGAAAATTATGAAGATTAAATTTTTTCTCATGAGCGTTGCGGCCCTGTGTTTCGGCGCTTCATCTCACGCTGCCGATGATGGCGTTTTTGTTCGCTTCCGTTTGCAAAAACCGGATGACGCAAAATATTATGTAAAAATCGGCGGAGTCGTTCATCAAGCGAATTGGTTTCTAGCCGAGAAAATTTTTTCGGCGGAACCCCGAATCACTTCGGGACAATTCACCGACTGGATTGATTTAAAAGCTTACGCGGGCACAAATCTTCATTCCCGACTCAATCTGGCAGGGGGAATCGCCGAACTTCCCAACATCATCACGACATTTGTCGTTGAACCCGCATCGCCGCGACGCGAAGTGGAAATCGAATTAGCCACCGCGCCGGACGAAGCAAAAATCGTCAAACGTTGGCGCGAGAATTTTGAGGGCGACATGATGAGCTTTCTTGTTTCGCCAAATCTGGCAACCGATGTCGCCCAACTTGAAACCGACACCGAGATGACCGAGCGCCGTTTGCGTTGGGCGCGCGAAGCGACTGGCGGCAAGCGTCACGCACCCAAGCAACTGATGGTGCAAACGGCTTTTTGGGGGCCGCAACGACCGGAACTCCATCTGAAAGACGCGGAGATTCTTTGGTTGCTCGGCTTTAATGTTGTCGGTGGTGCATCGGCGGAAGCGCGCGCGAAATTCCCGGAGTTCCGCTCTCCGAGTGCGTCGCACGACATCCCGCTCGGGCCGGACAGCGACCGCGATTCCGTTCACGCCGTTTGGGAAAAAATATATCCGCAAGTCAAAGACGGTTACAGTCGCGGCGCGCCGTTTTATTTTCAGGACGAAATCTGCGCGCGTGGGACCGTTAATACAAACGAATTGGCGTTGAAACAATTTCGCGACTGGTTGAAGGCGCAAAAATTTTCCCCATCAATTTTTGGAGTAACAAATCTGGATTTGGTCGTTCCCCTCGAAACGCCGGAAGCGTTGCGCGAAAAAATGAAAACGGACGAACGCGCGGCGCGGCGGAATTTCTATTACACTTCTCGTTTTCGCCAAGAGACGACAACAGATCGATTGATTTGGAGCAGCGAAGAATTGCATCGCCGTTTCAGTACGGAACATGTGTCGGCAACTCTCGTCGCCGACCATCCCTACTTCAGCGGCACCGGTTTCGGCATGGGAATGGATCAAACAAACACGGCGTGGGGCGGCTGGCCGCTGGCCGCGGATTGGTTCGACATCGGAAAACGGCGCGCGGTGGATATGATCGGCATCGAAGATTGGCTCGGCCTGCAATTCATGTATGGCCCGGATTTCACCTGGGAAGGTTTTCAATTGATGGGATTTCAGGCATCGATTTTTCGCAGCGCGAGCCGTGGCGAAATGCCCATCATGACGTGGATCACTCCGAGCGATGAACACAATCTTCGTCTCAAAGCTGCCAGCGCTCTCGCTCAAGGTTCCAAGAATTTTTTTTATTGGACCTATGGCCCGACCTCCACCAGCACGGAAAATTATTGGTCAGATCAACCGGGAAGTTATCCGGGCATGGCGCAACTTTCGCACGTGTTGGAGTTTGGCGAAAAAATTATCGCGCCCGGCAAACCTCGGCCAACGCGCGTCGCGTTGCTCTACAGCATTTCGTCCGATCTTTGGCAAACCTACGGATACGCGCAGATGCTGGAGCGGCGCGGAATTTATCTCGCATTGATTCACGAGCAATATCTCGTTGATCTCGTCACCGAGGAAGATGTGGCGGCGGGACATCTCAAAAATTATATAATTCTTTACACCGCCGATCCGTGCATCCGCTCTGATGCGGCGAAATTAATCGGTAGTTGGGTCAAGGATGGCGGAACACTCGTCGCCACCTGCGCGGCGGGAAGTCGCAATGAATTCGGCGAGCCGACTGCGGAACTCGCAAAAGTTTTTGGCATCGCGCCGGAAATCACCGCTGACATTCAAAAGGGCGATTACAGAATGCGAGCCGCCCTCAACGATATTCCGCACCGCGACCGCGTGAAATTTTCCGGAAAAGAATCAGCGGAAAAAGAATTTGGCGTCATCGGATTGAAAACTGATTTGCAACCGCGCGGAAGCAAAGTGAAAGCAACCTTCGCGAGCAATGGCTCTCCCGCTCTCGTGGAAAATCGTTTTGGCAAAGGACGCGCCATCTATTTTGCCACGACGCCCGGCATTAGTTACATCAAAGACGCGAAATTCGTCCGCACCGCGCTGGCCGAAAAATGGCCAACCGAACAGCGTTGGGCGCTGACCCATTTTGCCGCCGAAGCCAAGGCTGCATCTTTAGTGAAACTTTCCGAACCTGTCGTCGAAGCCGGAATCTATGAAGCGCCGACGGGAAGCGCCTTGATTCTCGCGAACTTCACTTATCAACCGATCAAGACGTTGAAGGTCGAAATTCCCACACGCACCGCCGTGGCTTCCATAAAATCTCTGGCGCACGGGTCGATTAAATTTGAAACAATCCGCGTGCCGTCACCGTGGCGGGAAGAAGGATACAAACACCTGCAACGTTTTTCTTTACCACTGGATCAGGACGACATTCTAATTCTGGAAGCGCGATAGTTTTGGTTTGGGGAGGCGTGGGTGGCGTTGTCCTGTGTTGTAAAAAAGCGGTGGAATGCTTCTGTCCTCTGGCGCTTGAGGCAAAACTTTTAGAAAAACTTTCTATCTTTTTATAATTTTTTCAAGGCGTTCGTTCACCAACACCGCATTTACAAAAACAAGCAGGGTTTCTTCCGGCTCGCCTTTGAGTTTTCCAAGGGATTCTCCTTCCTCTCCAATTCTGGTGCGCACCATGGCTGTTACATTGGATTTGACTAACAATGTCTGCGCTTTTTGTTTGGTTGTGCGAATCGGAGGCGACGCTCCGTCAATCAATTCGCGCAGTTCAGTATGAATTGTCAAAGCAATCTTAAAATCGCGCTGAATTTCTGGAGTTACCTCAACCACGATTCCCGTCTCAGCATTTGTGCCGTTAATTTTAACCTCTCTGGTTATGGACATTGTGCCTTGCATGCTGCTAGTAGTGATAATCTTAGGCGATCCCAAAACGCTTACGCCCGGATGTTTTTGGATCAAAGCACGAAATTCCTTTGAAGTAGGATCGGTGGGTATTTCCGGCTTTGCAAATTCCTTCAAAATTGCATCAACATTCTTCGTCGCGGTTCTAACAAACAGACTTTCGATTAAAATCTGAGGTTGGCTGTGAGCAGCCGGGTTCGAGGCGGTTCCTTTGATTGGCGCTTTATTTTCTGAGAGGGCCACTGTTGCGGCTCCACCTACAAGCAGAGCAACCGCTCCTGCACCAATTGCGAATTTTACTTTTAACCATGTCATTGTTTTCATAGTTCCTTTTACAAGTGTTGTTAATGTTGCCGAAATTATTGTTCCCTTCGCCGCCACCGCTGTGACCGTCATCGCAAATCCAACCGGCGCTGCTTGCACAGAGTTCGCCGAAACCACGCCCGCAATCGCAACAACAGAAAGCATCACGCCGCGCTTGGTGAAAATTTTCCGCAACTTTTCCAGCGCCCGGTTCACGCGCATCTTCGCCGCGTCTTCGCTCACGCCCAGCGTCGCGCCGACTTCGCTCAAGCTCTTGCCGTCGAGAAAGCGCAGCACCACCGCATTGCGATCCTTGTCGCCCAACGCATCCATCGCGGAGTCCAGCAGCGGCGCGATTTGTTGCCAGGCTTCATCGGGTTGCTGTTCATTTAAAAGCGATTGCATGTGCGCCTCCTGTTCACGTTGTTGGCGACGACGCTGCATTTTGAGCGCATCGGCGGCGGCGTAACTCGTGGTGCGATAAAGCCAGCCGGAAAGAATCGTCTTCGGGCCGAGCGACCCGGCTTTGCGCGCGAGAATAATAAAGATTTCCTCCGCGAGATGAGCGTCGCCCACGCGGCGCATCGCGGCGGAATAAATCATGTTCAGATGTCGCGCCGCGAGTTGCTCGAAAGCGCGCTCGGATTGGCTGGCGGCGTATGCCCGCACCAAAGCCATGTCATCATTCATCATCCACCTATACATGGACGCCGAATCGGAAAGGGAACAGAGAATTTTCAGTTCTTCACTCGCTCGACGACGAGTATTTGAATTGGTTCATTGCTGGAAACCAGTTCGAGTCCGAGTTTTTCAAGGATAGTTTCTTTTAATTGCTTCAGTTGCGCGGACGGATCGCCGTCAGTCCGCCACGTCAAATCGATCTCGTAATAATTCGTCAATCCGGTCTGGTCGATGACCGGCTGTTTGAAAAAACTTTGTTCCAAATTGTCGGCAAATGATGCAAGGGACAATCGTTCAGCGTGAATTTTGCCCATGCCGTACTCCGAAGCGCCCGTTTTGTTTCGGCTTATCTGCAGGCCCGGTGCATTTGAAGTTTTAATTTTTAAAAGCATTACTTCCATCTGGCGCGTCTCGCGTTTCGCGGCCAAACCAAATTTCTTTTTGATTTCAGTTTGGAATGCGGAACGACCCTCGCGCGGCACGTTCACAAAAAAATCAAAGTCTTCTTGAGGCAACGTTGTCGGAAAAATTGTGCGCACCTGATTGAAATTATAAGCAGCCGCGAGCATGTCTGCCACCGATTGTCGTTTGCCCAACATTTTTTCTTCTGCATTGATCGCCAATGATCTTTGATCTCTCTTCGCAAAGTGAGTCTCGCGAATCAAAACAATCGGCGGCAAGTGGGGCATGTTTTCAAACGTCCAGAGAGAATCATCAATTGAGGGTGGAAGAATTTTCTTCACAAAGACCGTGGTCGTTCCGGTGACTAATAATGCCGCACCGACCGCGATTGCTGTTTTCACTTTTGTCCAAGCCATAATTTTCAATGCTCCTTTGATGATCGTTAATGTTGAACCGCCGACCGCCGTTCCTCTTGCCGCTGTCGTTGCGACCATGACGGCTAAACCAATCGGCGCGGCCTGCACCGAGTTCGCCGACACCGCGCCCACAATCGCCACGGCGGACAAGGCGATGCCACGTTTGGTGAAGATTTTCCGCAACTTCTCCAGTGCGCGGCTCACGCGTTTTTGCGCGGCTTCCTCGTTCATCTTCAAGGCTGCGGCGATTTCCAACGCGCTTTTGTTCTCAAAAAATCGCAGCGCGAGTGCGTTGCGGTCGGTGTCGTTGAGCGACGTCATCGCCTCGTCCAGCAGCGGGGCGAGTTGTTCCCACGCCGCTGCGTCTGGTTCGTTCAAAGTGGATTGCATGTAAGCCTCCTGTTCGCGTTGTGTCCGCCGGATGTTGCCGCGAATCTGGCTGTTCGCCGCGTAACGAGTGGCTTTGAGCAACCAGCCCGACAGCACCGTGTCTTTGGAAAGTCGTCCAGCTTTGCGGGCGAGAATAATAAAAACGGCTTGAGTTATTTCCTCGGCCAGATGCGGGTCGCGCACTTGTCGCAGAGCGGCGGAATAAACCAGATTGATGTAGCGACGAACCAGTTCGGCAAAGGCGAACTCGGATTTTCCGAGAGCGTATTCGCGTAATAAAACCATGTCATCCATCGGCGGCATTCACTCATAAACGCCCGCCGAACGCAAAAGCGGACAAAGAATTTTTAGATTCTTTATCGGTTCAACATTTCAATCCTCCCTGCCCTCGCGGTGTTCACTGACATAAAATCTAAAAAGAAAAAACAGCGACAACGCATCGAGCAAATGCCAGACGGCATGGCCTTGCATCAGCGAATGTGGATCGCACAGCGGACTTTTGGTTTGCCACAAATTCCAAAAGACGAGCGCGACACCGAAAGAAATTGCTCCATAGATGATCCATTTTAATTCGTGTTGAAGTTTTCGGAAAAAGCTGTTGAGCAGTTCAAAAATAAACGCTACCCCGATGAAAAAAAGAAACGCGTTTCGCCCAGAAACTTTCGGAGTGTGATGAGGATAAGCTCCTGCCCATTCGCTGGCTGCAATCACGAGGACAAACACAATCGTGAAGTACAGCGGCTTCCAGTTGAAAAATCGTTGCATCGAGTAAGCCATTAAAAATGCGATGATCAAATACATGGAAAGGAGATCCAAAGCCCCGCCAATGCGGGAAAGCGTGGCGTGCATCGCCATGGAACACGGGCCGACCAGAATCACCAGCGACGAAAAAAATATCGGTGTGAAAGTGGATTGCGTGAAGGCGTTGTGATTTTTGGAGAATGCGCCGCGTCGCATCAGCCAGGCAATTGCCAAACCCGCTGCGACGAAACCGAGATTGCTCCACGTGTTGACCGGCTGTTTGATCCAGCCATCGGACGATTCGCAAAAACTCCGGCCAATTTTTTTGTAGGGAGGACCCATCCAACCGTTGGCCGTCGCGAGAATGAAAACCGTGAAGGAAATGATCGCGACAAAAAGCGGGATCAGAAAAATAAATTTATGGCGGCTTCCGTTCATGATTCAACGGCGGCGGTTGAAACCGAAATTGAGATTGAAGACGCACCAAGCGTAACAACGCTTTTTGAACGCCAAAGAAAAAAGACTTCGACTGAATGGTTGGCGGTGGTTTTACTCATTGCATGAAAACTTTCGTCACAATTTATTTGGTTCTCATCTGTTTTATATTGTCGCCACGGAATATTCCCGCCGCCGAATCTTCCAGAACGATCAACCTCTGGCCTGACGCAGCACCGGGAGAAAAAGGTAATCTGCCCGACGAGAGCAACGTGACCAAACCGTCGGACCGCATGGTCGCCGGAAAACAGGTCATCCGAATCGGCAACGTTTCAAATCCGACCATCAGCATTTATCGCCCGCCTTCGCAAAAGAATATCGGCACGGCCGTTTTGGTTTTTCCCGGTGGTGCTTACAACATTTTAGCAACCGACATTGAAGGAACAGAAATTTGTGAATGGCTTAATTCTCTCGGCATCACGGCGGTGCTTGTAAAATATCGCGTGCCGCGACGTGAAGGTTTGGAAAAACATTTCGCGCCGCTGCAAGACGCGCAGCGCGCCGTGGGACTTGTCCGGAACAAAGCTTCCGAACTAGAAATTGATCCGAAGCGGATCGGTGTCATCGGATTTTCGGCAGGCGGACATCTGGCTGCAACACTTTGCGCTCATACCGAAACACGCTCTTACACCAATATTGATTCCGCTGACGCCGTGAGTTGCCGCCCCGATTTCGCGCTGCTCATTTACCCCGCCTATTTCACGCCGACAAATGATCTGACGAAATTTTCTTCCGAAATCAAAGTCACCACGAATCATCCGCCGACGTTTATGTCAATGACTCAGGATGATTCGCAGCACGTCGAAAATGTTTTATTATATTCGCTGGCGTTGAAGGAAGCGAAAGTTCCGTTCGCGTTGCACATTTTTCCGACGGGTGGACATGGCTACGGCTTGCGACGAACCGAAAATCTTTCCGCCACTTGGCCCGATCGCGCGACTGATTGGTTGCGCAGCCAGGGCTTGCTGTCACGAAAGTGACAGAGCGGGGAGCGCAGGCTGCTGGCCTGCTGTGTTGGGCGGCTCGCCCAACACTTCGTCCAACCATTTCCGTCCGCCGTTAAATAAAGAAAAATTGAGCAACGAGGTTTTCGGCGGGCCGCCGAAAACAGCACGCGAGCCGCGTGCGCTCCCCTTTGCGTTCTCAATCACAGTTCCGCCGTGTCAGGATTTTCGCCGGAGTCGTAAGCGACGCCGTCGAAGATGACGTGTTTGGCTTTGGCGAGATTGGCAACGCCTTCGAGGGGCGAGTGGCGAGTCAAAATAAATCGGCTCAAATTGCCAGGTTTGATGCGCCCGAAATTTTCTTTGTAGCCGAGACGATTCGCGCTGTTGCCGGTGGCGGCGTTGATGACGGCGAGCGGTGGCAGACCGGCGCGTTCCATCAATTCCAGTTCGCGGAGAAAACCAGTTGCGTGCGCGACTCCCACGGAACCAGCGTCGCCACCAGCGATGATTTGCACGCCCATTTCGTAAGCTTTCACAAGACTCGCGGCGTGTTGATCGAGAATGCGTTGGAGATTCAAAACAATCGTCGCGTCCCAACCCATGATGTCGGCATGATCAACTTGTTCCTGCACCGGCGCGAATGTCGGAACCCACGCGATGTTTCGGTCGCGCATTCGGGCGAGTTGATCTTCGCGAATAAAAAATCCGTGCTCAACAGAATCCGCGCCACCCTCGATGACGTTTTCAATTCCTTTGTCGCCGGACGCGTGAGCGAAAGTTTGTTTGCCAAAAGATTTCGCTGCCGCGACCAACTCGGAAACTTCCTGCGCGGTCATTTGCGGTTCAGTCGTAACCGCGCCTTGTTTAAAATTTATTATTCCAGTGGGAATTAATTTAATGCGATCCGCCCCGGCTGTTACGCGGCCTTCGACGCACGCGTGAGCCGACGGATAATTTTCAATCGGTTCGCCCATGAAACTGCCGTAGCGGCCCTTGTGATGAATCGCCGCGCCGGGGCTGTCGAGATACGGCATCAGCGGACGGTTGGCGCTCATGTAAAGTTTACTCAACGCCAGACCGACGCCGTCCTTGTCGCCCGCATCTCTGACGGCAATGACGCCGAGACGCACGATTTTTTCGAGCCTTTTTTTCGCCGCTTCCAATAATTCTACAGGAGTTTGTTTTATGTAGGCGGCGCGTTTATCCAGATTCAATTCGCCGCCTTCGAGAAATAAATGCGCGTGAGCTTCGATGAGTCCTGGCAACAAAGTAAATTCCGGCAAATGCAAATCCGGCTCGCGCTGATTTGGATTTAATAACTCAGACGGCGGTGAGTTTTTCGCATCGCCGACGAAAAGAATTTGTTTCGCATCATAAACAACGTGCGCATCGCGGAGCGGTTGCGTGCTGACGCCGTCGAGCAAAGTTCCCACACGCAACCAGATGCGGCGGTCGTTGGTGGCTTCGGGAATTTTCATACGTTAAGGTTTCTGCAAAACAGCGTAGCGGCGTCTCGGCAGAGCGCCGTCGGTGGGGAAAACGGAAAAAATTCGGCGCTCTGC
>JBDSLX010000151.1:0-3109 GCA_039916145.1 Verrucomicrobiota bacterium
GAGGAAAAGAATGATTACGACAGACAACAGCGCCATGCCGATGATATCCCAATTCCATGTCAGTTTTGGCAGGGTTCGTTGAAGGAAGCTAAACCAACCTAAAGTTAATGCGGAAAAGAAAGCGAACTGCCGGGAATCAAGTAGGAACGCTAAAAGTAGAATTATCAAAAAAATAGCCAGCAATAATTTGAAAAACGGTTTCATTGAGGCCCTTTTCTCGAAAGCAGATTTTCAATTTCTGCTTTTGACAGCGACCGCAGTTCTCCAGAAACAAATAAAACAAATCGCTGGTCGCCAAAATTTAGCGACTCGACTGCCAAAACCCGACCGACATCATTCGTCGTAAGACCGCCAGAATAAATGTAGTGCGTGCCGATTTGATCCGGCGCTTCCCATAATTTTTCCGAAATCTCTGGTTGAAAATCGCTGGCGGGAAAATTTCCTTGGTGCAGCTTTGCGTAATCAAAAAGCGCGCTGCGTAATTGTTCAAGGCCGCGACGGCGAGCCGGTTCCTGCGACGGATCATTCAAGCGATAAGAAGTTCCTTGATGTCGCCACGCGCCGGGCGTCAAAACTTCGCGGATGCCGGAAATCATGGTGAGGATGAGCAGCATCAGCAAGCCAAACAAAATGGACAGGCAAACCGACTGCCGAAACTTCAAGCGGGGTAAAAAATTGAATCCCTTAACGGCGTAGTTCCAAAGCAACTGAAAGAAGAACGAGCATGCCGCAAGAAGAACAATGAAAAACGAAATCTCCTCCAAGCGCATCCGATAAATATCCCGCAAACCGTAAACGGTCATTCCAGCACGAGTAGAAAGAGTTGAGGAGAAAAGCGTCAATGCCGTTGCGTATATAAATACCGGCAGACGTCTGGCTCGCATGAGACAAAATCTGAACTTAAACAAGAAGGCCGACAACCAAAAACGAGAACCGCGGCGCGTGGCCTCCCCCGTCTTAAAAAACCGGGCCTAATCGCCTTCCAAAACTTAGGAAAACTATGGCAACGCCGTCTGAACGTAGAACCAGTTATAGGTAGAAATCGCATCACGGGAACTGGCCCAGGCGGTTTGCCGGTTCAGTCCCATAAAAACAATTTCGTTTCCCGCAGTGGCCATTGCTGGATAAACCGCTTGCCGATCCAACGCGACTGTTTGTTGATAAATGATTTGGAAAACCCATTGGCTGCCGTTGAAATAAGCGTGGCGTAAATCCCCGGCATATTCGTTTTGGCCCGTGTCAGAAAAATGCTGCGAAGCATCATCGCAAAAAGCGATGTTCGGACGGCCTCGCGAATCAAAGCGCAAGTAAGGAGCGAATCCGGCACCTTTCGGTCCATCGCCCGCCTGATAACCGGCGGAATTGCCCGTGACAAATTGCTTCGTCCAATTGCCGCTGCTGTCCCGCTTTTGATAATGCAACTGGTTGTATTGCGAGGAGCCGGTGGAGGCGCGGTCGTTAAACCAGTTGGCAATGGCCGGCAAATCGTCCGGACCAATGGCTATGCTTGCCCCCGCGCCGACATCGCCGGAATCATCGCTCGTGCTGGAAACTTTTTGCGTGAACCAATTTCCGCCTCGGTCCGATGCATAATGAAGTTCGCTGTAGGGGCGCGCGTGGCCGTCATAAGCCGGCATCGCAAACTGAGGGCAAAACGCGACATGCGCGTTGTTTTGCGAATCAATAGCCATCGAAAACCAGCGGGGCGCATAAGATTGAGCGAGAAAACCACGTGAATTTCCGCTAATGGTGGTTACTTGTCTCCATTGCCAGGAACCACTTTTATTTGAACCATAATTCAGGGCGGGCGATGTGCCGGAACCAACCACCGCGATGTGTAATTTATCATTCGGGCCAATTGCCGTCGTAAACAAGCTAAAGGACGAACCGATGCCGCTGAGCGAAATCGCCGCGTCATCGGCGAAGGTGCCGTTGCTTTGTTGGAGATGATGCGCCACGCTCGAACCGTTCAGGCGCAAAATATGCGCGCGCGATTGAGAATCGAACAGCAACGCGGCGTGTGGCTGGAAACGATATTCCTCTCGCACGCCGGGAACATACGTTGAACCAAAACGACCAATGATTTGTTCAGACCACGAACCGCCGTTGCGTTCGCGATAAATTAAATCTTGTCCGCGCCAGGCGATAAAACCAAGTTTGCCGTTAGGCGCAAATTGTAAGGTGTTGAAACCCTCGCCCGCCATGAAGACGGAATTGTTCAATTGCGCCAGGTCACTGAGATCTGAAGGTGGCGGGTTCGTTGGGACGACGCTGTTCGTCGATAAAGTTCGCACCCGATAGAACCGCTTGGGATAATCGTGCGAATACCAATCCGTCACTGTGACATTCCCCGCGCCAGCGGCATTGGTCTGTATTGAAATCCAGTTTTGTAAATTAGTCGTGGCCTCCACCACCGTGATTTGGGTGGTAGAACCTGAAATTGAAAATTGAAATGGCTTTGCGACGGAGACGATCTTAGCGATGGGCGCTAAAATAGTTTGCCCGCGCGTGGCGGCGGTGAAAGACAACAAAATCCCAGATGATAAAATAAAACGTCGAAACATGATCTTTTTGTAAATTAAAATTCACTGCTTCCTCCTTTTGGAAAACAGGCTATAAAGTCCCCCAGATTCGCTCATCGTCAAATAGTTTTTTCCACTATGAAAGATTTTAAATTCCTCATGAAATGTAGTGTTTACCCGTTTATTCATCGCAGCAATTTTCCTGAGGCGTTGCGCCACCGGATCCTCCACTGTCTCGAAGAAACATTTTCAGTCAGGCGAATCCGTCATTCCGGCTGGTGAGGAGGCTGCGCGTCTGGCCTTTCCGCCGAAGCCTCATCAATCCATCGAAGTCCACAGCACGTATCGGAAAAATCTTCCGCAAACAATTCGTGACGAGGAAGGCCGTGATTTTGCCGTCGATTACGAACCCGGAGAAATTCGGCGCACCGCGCCATCACGCATCCCGGATTTCCGCACAAACGTTTTATTCGGCGTGGAGGATTTCGATCACGGGAAATTTCCCGGCTTCAGTAACAACAAATTTTTTGTATTCGTTGATTATGCGATAAAAAGAAAATCGATTGGCTCAAGCAACCGTCGCAAGT
>JBDSLX010000152.1:0-2143 GCA_039916145.1 Verrucomicrobiota bacterium
CCGGTCACAAAAGATCTGGTGACACGTTACCACGCCTTGACGAAAGTCTCCGGCGAGCCGATATGAAACAAGTGGATTATTGGATGAATGGTTTTTTGGATTTTCCACATCCATCCATTACTTCATAAATTCACTCATCCAATTTTTATGCTCTGCATCATCTGCAAACAAAATCAGGCCAAGGTGCATCTGACGCAAATTGTCGGCGACAAAATGCAGAAGGTGGATCTCTGCGAAGAATGCGCCAAAAGCAAAGGCGTGAATGATCCCGCAGGATTTTCTTTGGCGGATTTATTACTCGGTCTCGGCGCTTCGCAGGAAATTGAAAAAGGCAGCGACGGCGCGGAAATTAAATGTCCCAGTTGCGGATTCACCCAGGCGGATTTTAAAAAAGCGGGACGGCTTGGTTGCTCAGAGTGTTATAAAACATTCGCCGAAGGTTTGGAAGGTTTGCTGAAAACGATGCACAAAGGCGTTCGGCATGTCGGCAAAGTTCCCCAAGCGCTGCGTCAAGGCCGCGATTTGACCGAACAACTTCGGCAATTGCAAAAGCGATTGGAAAAAGCCGTAGCAGGCGAAGACTTTGAACAAGCGGCGAATCTTCGCGACGAAATTAAATCAACGCGCGACAAACTGAATCTGATCGCGACGACTTGATATGAACCTGCACGAATTTCTCACGGCAACATCCGAAACCACACGTCGTTCGGGGCCGCATGATCGCATCGTGATGTCCAGCCGTGTTCGGCTGGCGCGCAATTTAAAAGGCCTGGCATTTCCCGGTTGGGCGAAGAAAGCGGAGCGGATCAAGGCGCTCGAATCCATTCGTCCAGCCGTCGAAAGTTTGCCGCAAATGACAACTGCATTTTCGGAATCGATGGATAATTTGCAGAGCATCGACAAACAAATTTTGGTGGAGCGGCATTTGATCAGTCGCGAACACGCGGCGAAAAGCGCCGGCAGCGGTTTGGTTTTGAACAAGGAAGAATCGCTCTGCGTGATGATCAATGAAGAGGATCATTTGCGGATGCAGGCGTTGCGTCCCGGTCTGCAATTGAAACAAGCCTGGGTGACGATTGACCAGGTCGATTCCGATTTGGAAAGGCGGCTTGATTACGCGTTCAATCCTGAAATGGGTTATCTCACGGCTTGTCCGACCAATCTCGGCACCGGAATTCGCGTCAGCGCGATGCTCCATTTGCCCGGTTTGGTTTTGTCGGAGCAAATCAATCAGATCATTCAATCGGTCAATAAACTCGGCCTGGCCGTTCGGGGTTTATATGGCGAAGGCACGGAAGCCCTCGGAAATGTTTTTCAGGTTTCCAATCAAATGACGCTCGGCGAATCGGAAACCGACATCGTCGAACGACTCAACAAAGTGCTTTTGCAAATTATCGAACACGAAGAAAACGCGCGTGTCTTATTGTTGGAGAAAAAACCCAAAATGGTTTTCAATCACATCGGTCGCGCCTATGGAATTCTGGCCAATGCGCACAGCATTTCTTCCAAAGAGACGATGAATCTTTTGTCGCTGATGCGGTTGGGCGTTGATCTGGGTCATTTTCCGAAAGTGGAACGCTGGTTGATCGACGATTTGTTTATTGTGACGCAACCGGCCCATTTGCAAAAACAGTTTTCGGAAAAGCTCGCCGCTGAAGAACGCGATTTACTCAGGGCCGACATGGTGCGCGAACGGTTGCGTAAAGTGGAGCGGCCCAATCCGAAAAAGAATGGCGAAGCTGGTTCGCTGGACAAACCAAGTCAACAATAGGAGTGTTTAACGGCATCCGAAACCGGAAACGCCCTCATCGTTTCTCCGTGAAACAGAAGAACCTTCGTAGCGGCGTCTCAAATGGAGGAGCGTAGGCCAGAGATCTTTCCTCCTAAAAATTCATGAAAAACCTGGTTTCAAAAAAAGCTCATACAGTTCTCTGCTGCGCGTTGTTGGTTGCGCCGCCGCTCTGGCGCGCATCGGCGGCCGATTGCACGAGGACAAACATGGGGTTGGTCCCGTTGAACGATTTGGGGACCAATACTTACAACGGTGCGGAAGGCGGACTCTATCCGGGCGGCAGTAACATGCGTCCAGCCGCGCACGAAACGGCGGGCATTCAGGAAGCTCTCGCCGTACGCCCGCTTGATG
>JBDSLX010000153.1:0-9877 GCA_039916145.1 Verrucomicrobiota bacterium
AAACGCGAATGACGCAATGCGGATGTTTATCGACCAGTTGCATTTCGACTTCAGTGGAAATGCTCCAACCGTTTTCTGTGATGTGATTGCGAACGCGCAGTTGATTTTTCGTTTCGATGATTTGCTCGATGTTCTCCAGCTTCGAGGGAATCAAGCGCCGTTTGTTTTCGCCCAAAAGCCAGAAGTCGAGCGACCAGCCATCAAAATGCGGCGTAACGAGTCCGCGCGGATCGACGATGGGATAAAACGGAACGTCCGGCAAACCGACGGCAGTCCAGTTGCGATGCGTGAGATTGATGTGGCTGAAAGAAAACGCGCGCGGAATAAACGAGCTGTCGGAGGGATTGAATTGGCGCTCGACCCAATACGGCCAGACCCAATCGAGATTATTTTGAATGGCTTTGGTATTAATTAGTCCACGCGCGTGAAAAAGAAATCCGGCGCGCAAAAGTTCAATCGGCTCGGAAACTTCAGACGGCTGCGCAAACATGCGCAACTTGGAGAGGAAATTAATCGGATCCAGAAACCCGTTCGCGCGCGCCATTCGCGCAGCAAAAAACCGCCATGGAATCCATTTCAAAAGCATAATTCGCAGCCAAGGCCTGCGGACTCTATTTCACCAAGCCATGCGTCGATTCTAAATAGGGTAAAATACCGAGCGGATTGTAAGGGCTTCGGGTAGATGAAGCCTTGCTTTGGTTTTAGTGCGATGGGACTCCTTTGAATCCGGGAATGGCGACGCCGAGATTATTGCGGCAAAAATAACGCGAGCCGTAACTCAGCCAGAGGACCCAGAGAACGGTGCGTTGCTGCGAGGAAAAGCGCGTCTCGTTGTTGGCGGGCAAATGCAAGGCGCTAGGAAACTCAAATGCAGCGCGGGCGTCAACTCTGAGCGGTTAGCTAAATCCCGGTTTCTCCAGTTTCTTCTGGTGCTCTTGTCGTTTTTTCAATTCTTTTTCGTAAGTCGGTTGCAGTTCCTTGAGATTTGGCCAAACACCGTCTTTGGCTTTGTAACTGAACGGTCGCGGCGTTGGCCGGGTAGGGTAACCGGGAAACAAAAGACGATGATCAGAAACGTCCACGGAACCAGAGAACCGGGGTCGAAAGTTGGGCGGCAAAATATTTGTTCTAAATTCAGCAACCTTGGCAGTGACAATCATCCGAGGTCTTAATTCTTTGCCCGAAATATAGAAGCGGGTGAATTTGAATTCACTGGGAATTTCCAAACCTGAAAGATTCGTGACGCTAAGAGTTTCGTAGAGGGCGTTCGTGTAACCTTGATTGAAAGGTGCAGACGCGGAGTAACTCCCTCGTTTGCCGTCGGTGAGATGACGGTAAATGCCATCGCTAAAATAAACGATTTGCTTTGGGAGATGAGGCGCTTGCGGGCTGTTGCTCCATTTAGCTTTGACTGTGAACTGTTCATCTACGAGATATGGATCATCCAACATCCAAATGGGCTTAAGTTTATTATTCGTCGCGTGTTCGAAGTAGCAGGCAGAAGCGTAAGCCAGCCAAAAATAATTCGCGCATGTGCCATCATCGTCCGGAATATCGACGTTTTTAATCGTGGCCGCGCGAACACCACTCGGAAAACTATCCAGTTCATAAACCGTCCCCGCATCGAATGCCACTTGCGCAGTATGATGAGAGTTCACGTTTGAGGTCAGCGTTAACAGCTTGCAACCGCGTACAGTGATTTCGAAATTATTTGTGCTTGATTCGCCGGGACCAAAGACTTGCCGAACAAAACTTCCCGAACATTGAAACTCTTGGGCGTGAAGTTCCGTTTTGGATAAAAGCGTAACGATGACTGCGCACGAAATAAGGGCGCTCAGTTTCATGATTGAATCTGTCCCGTCAGGAAATAATTGTCGAGTAGAGTTTCAATGTTGCCGAGATGGATTCTTGGAAAATAGCTCGGCACCCACCGGGTAGCGTCGGCGTTGATGCGAAGGGAATCCGCGTGGTTCGCGCTTCGCCGACTATCTTTTACCAGACTTCCACCGGCCCTTTGGGGACGGGAATCTGCTCGCGGCGGATGGCGTCGGGTTCCTGCATGAACGAGGCGATCATCGGCGCGAGTTGATAGCGCGGAAGAAGTTCGCCGGTGTCGTCGAGGAATTGCGCGCGCCACTTTTTGTAATCGGCGAGGATGGCGTCGAACTCGGCTTTGTTCGTGAGGCGGACGATGCGTTTGTTGAATTCGTTGGCGGGGCCGAATCGCTTGGAATACCACGGGGCGACTTTGCGAAACATCCGGCAGCCGTGTTCTTCGCCGAAAACTTCGATCATCAAATCGAGGTGGCGGCACATCACGCGAATGCGTTCGTCGAAACTCGGTTCGGGCGGGAGGGACAAGGTCGAGGGTCGAGAGTCGAGAGTCGAGGGCAAGAATTCTGGCTCTCGACCTTCGACCTTCAACTCTTGACCTCCCAAATACAGCAGCGTCCGTTTGAAAATCCACGGGTCATAAAATGCGCCGCGCCCGATGCTCACGCCATTACAGCCGGTTTCATCGAACATTTTCTTTGCGGCTTGCGGCGTGATGACATCGCCGTTGCCGATGACGGGAATGGTTTTCACCGCTTCCACCACTTTGCGAATGCCGACGAGATTCACTGTGCCGCCGAAACCTTGTTCGCGCGTGCGGCCATGCACGAAAATCGCGGCGACACCGACATCTTCCAAAACGCGGGCGAGATCGGGCGCGGTGAGATTGTCGTCGTCCCAGCCGAGACGCATCTTCGCCGTCACAGGAATTTTCACGGCGCTCACCATTCCTTTGACGAGCGCGGCGGTTTTGTCGAGTTCGGTCATCATGGCGGAGCCACCGCCGACTTTGCAGACTTTGCGCACGGGGCAACCCATGTTGATGTCCACGGAAGCGATGCCGATGGATTCGAGAAAAACGGCGGCGTCGCGCATTTCTTCGGGAACGCTGCCGAACAATTGCACGGCGAGCGGTCGGTCGGCGGGAGAAGTTTCGATGAGCTTGAACGCCTTCGGATTTTTTTCGAGGAGCGAACGGGCGTTGACCAAATCGGTCGTGGCGAGATCGAGTCCGCCGATTTCGCGCAAGGTCAGGCGGAAGGGTAAATTCGTGTAGCCCGCCAGGGGCGAGAGAAACAAATTGGAGTTTAAATTGAGCGAACCGATGCGCATCGAAAGGAATTTAACAGGGCTAAAGGTGATTTACAGGATGGAATTGATTACACCGATGGCAGTAGAAATTTTTATTTTCTGATTCAAGGAGGTTGCAGTGCGACGGGGGTAAACGTTACAACGTGGAGCGACATGAAAAAACTTCTTCCGTGGTTCACATGTGCTTGGATAGCAATGATGGTTGTTGGTTGCGCTCAATGGGCACCAACGAAGCCGTCGGAAACCGCGAAGTTGAAAAAGAGAAACCCGCTGCACGAAGATTTGATTCTCAAAGAAAAGGAAGTTTGGGACGCCTACAAATTCAAAGATGCGAAGGCACTAGGCCAACTTATGGCGGAGGATTATTACGCCATCGAAGATGCCGATGGAGAGATTATGTCCCGCGCAGAGGCGATCCGAAGCGTCTCTGGTCTGGAATTAAAGGATTACGAAATGAAAGATTTTGCGGTGGTTGAAATCAATGACGGTTCAGCCATCGTGCGATACAAAGTGAAAGTGAAGGGTGCCGCTTACAACCACGCGTTCGCGCCGCGTTGGTCCATCGCTTCGTCCATCTGGGTCCAGCGCGCGGGCCGGTGGCAGAACCTCATGTATCAAGAAACGAAAATCGGCGAGTGAGCAGACGCTTCAATCCCGGCCGTTTTCCCCTTTGACTCAATTGCCCGCTTCGCTATTCTTCGCGGCCTTGTTTGCATTATGCCCAAACTGACCGTCAACGATCTGAACACGCGCGACCAACGTGTGCTGGTGCGCGTCGATTACAACGTGCCGATGGAAGAGCGCGATGGCAAAATGGCCATCAACGACGAGACGCGCATCGAAGCCACGTTGCCCACACTGCAATTACTCATCCAACAAGGCGCAAAAATTATTCTCGCGGCGCATCTCGGGCGACCAAAAGGAAAGCGTGAGCCGTCGCTTTCGCTGAAGCCCGTCGCGGAAAAACTTTCCGAAATGCTCGGACGCAAAATTTATTTTGCCGAAGATTGTATCGGCGAACCGGCGGAAAAAGCCGTCGCACAATTAAAATCCGGCGACGTTCTTTTGCTGGAAAATGTGCGCTTCCACGACAAGGAAGAACTCAATTGCCCGATCTTTTCCGAAGACCTCGCCCAGCTCGCGGACATTTATGTCAACGACGCTTTTGGCGCGGCGCATCGCGCTCATGCTTCGACCGAAGGCGTGGCGCGCGTGATGGCAAAACGCGGCGGGAAATGTGCGTCGGGTTTATTGATGGAACGCGAATTAAAATTCCTGGGTGACGAATTGAAAAATCCCGCGCAGCCGTTTGTCGTGATTCTCGGCGGCGCGAAAGTTTCCGATAAAATAAATGTGATTGATGCGTTGTTGGAGAAGGCGGACACGATTCTGATCGGCGGCGCGATGGCTTACACTTTTAAACTCGCGCAAGGATTGAAAACGGGAAAATCCCTCGTGGAAAAAGATAAAGTCGATGTCGCCAATGCCGCCGTTGAAAAAGCCAAAACACGCGGCGTGCAATTTTTACTTCCGACCGACAATATCGTCGCCACGCCCATTGAAACCGGAAAACTGAACAAAAAAGGCAAACCGGTTTTTGAATTTCAGAATCCGCGATTGAACACACAGCCGAATATTCCCGATGAGGCTGAAGGTTTCGACATCGGTCCTGAGACGGCGAAAAAATATTGCGAAATCATTCGCGGCGCGAAAACGATTTTATGGAATGGCCCGATGGGAATGTTCGAGGACGCGCGTTTTGCGGAAGGAACTTTGGCCGTCGCAAAAGCTGTTGTGGAAGCGACGCAAAAGAATGGCGCGAAAAGCATCATCGGCGGCGGCGACAGCGTGAAAGCCTTGAATCAATCGGGCCTCGGCGACAAAGTGACTTTCATGAGCACCGGCGGCGGAGCGAGTCTGGAATTTTTAGAAGGACAAGAGTTGCCGGGCGTGGCGGCGCTGTCGGACAAATAAATCGTTGAACCGTTAAAAGCGTTGAATCGTTTAAATGTGCGGACTCTGAACCGATTCAACGATTTAACGATTTAACAAATCAACGCATTAGAAAATGGATAAAGAACGCAAATTAATCATCGCCGGAAATTGGAAGATGAACAAAACCGTCGCCGAAGCGTTGGCTTTGGTGCGCGGATTGAAAATCGAACTGGCCGGCGTGAAGGAAGTGGACATTGTCGTTTGTCCGCCGTTCACCGCGCTGCACGATGTTTCGCGAGAGATTCTCGATTCCAATATTCGGCTCGGCGCGCAAAATATGAGCGAACATAATTTTGGCGCATACACTGGCGAAATTGCGGCGGGCATGTTGAAGGAATTCTCGGCGCGTTACGTCATTCTCGGCCATTCGGAACGTCGCCAGTATCAAAATGAATCGGATGCGCTGATTGCGAAAAAAGGCCGGGCGGCCCACGCGGCGCAAATCAAACCGATTGTTTGTGTCGGCGAAACGCTGGCGCAACGCGAAGCGAACGAAACCGAACGCGTCGTTGGCGAACAATTGCAGGGCAGCCTCGCCAGTTTCAGCAAAGAGCAAATGGTGGAAACGATTCTCGCTTACGAACCGGTCTGGGCCATTGGCACCGGAAAGAATGCGACCTCGCAACAGGCGCAGGATGTTCATGCGTTCATTCGCAAAACGCTTGCGGGGATGTTTGACGACGTTGTTGCGCGACGGGTTCGTATTCAATATGGTGGCAGCGTCAAAGCATCGAATGCGCGCGAGTTGATGTCGCAACCGGATGTGGATGGCGCGCTGGTCGGCGGCGCTTCACTAGAGGACCGCAGTTTTGCTGATATAATTAAAAACTCAATTTGAACCTGTAGCGGCGACTCTGTGAGCGCCGCATTTTAAAAGCAGTCAGCGGCGGTCACAGACACGCCGCTATTAGAAAGAAAAGAAATTTATGATGACCTTGTTTATTGGAGTTCTCACGGCGTTGATGGTGCTGGATTGTCTGTTGCTCATTCTGCTGGTGCTGGTGCAGTTGCCCAAAAAAGAAGCGGGCGCTGGCATGGCATTCGGCGGCGCGGCGACGGATGCATTATTCGGCGCGGGTTCCGGCAACGCGTTGACGAAGATTACCAAATACGTGGCTGCGGCATTTTTCGTCCTGGCGTTGAGCTTGTCCCTGGCTATGTCACGCCAGGCACGTCCCAGTAATGCCGTTGAAGAGGAATTGCGTAAACAGGCTGCGACCAAAAAGGCTGTACCCGCTGCGACGGTTCCAGCCGCCCAAAGTCCAGAAGCGCCCATGCTGCTGACCAATCGAATTGTTTCGACGAATCTGCCGGCTGCCACCAATAAATAATTTCCATGAAATTTTTGGCGAGCGTTCTCGGAATTTTTCCGGGGACGTTGCGTTTTGAACGAGGGCAACCTGCGCTCCGAACTCTTCTCTCCAATTTATCGCTCGCGTCTTTTCTTTTGATCGGATGCTCCCATTCAGAGCCAAAAGCTGATTTGGTAATTATCAACGGCGCAGAACCAGGAACGCTCGATCCAGCTCTCGTCACCGTTCAAGCCGACAGCCGAATTGTTCGCGCCCTTTTTGAAGGTTTAACCCGCTTGGATCCCAAAACGGCCACGGCAATTCCCGGCCTGGCCGAGCGTTGGGATATTTCTCCCGATGGAATTACTTATACATTTTACCTTCGCACGAATGCGGTTTGGTCCACGGGCGACCCGATCACCACTGCTGACTTAGTTTATTCATGGTTGCGCGTTTTAAATCCGATGACGGCTTCCGAATACGCGGGTCAACTTTTCTTCATCAAGAACGCGGAAGACTTCAGCAGCGGAAAAATCAAAGATGCGGCTCTCGTCGGTGTGAAGGCCCTCGATGCCCACACATTGAAAGTCGAACTCGTCGGCCCAACCCCATTTTTTGCGGATCTTTGTGCATTTCAAACTCTCGCCGTTGTTCCCAGAAAAACCATCGAGAAATATGGCGACCGCTGGCTGATGGCCAAACCGTTGCCGACCAGCGGGCCTTACACATTGGATTTCTGGCATCTGCTTGATAAAATTCGCGTGCGCAAAAATCCGCTGCACTGGGACGTCGCCAATATCCAGAACAACCTCGTTGATTTTCTTCCGGGCGAATCCGCCATGACCGCGATGAATTTGTATGACGCAAAACAAGCCGACATTCTCTGGGACAAAAACCTGATTCCATCCGACCTCATGGATGTGCTCGGCCAGCGACCCGATTGCCATCGCTACAATTATCTCGGCACGTTTTTCATGCGGTTCAACATTTTGAAAAAACCTTTTGACGATGTGCGCGTTCGCAAAGCTCTCGCGATGACCATCGACCGCAAGCGAATTGTCGAACGCATCACGCGCAGCGGCGAGAAACCGGCGACCCATTTTGTCCCGGCGGGAATGTCGATTTACACTTCGCCGCCCGGACATGGATACGATCCCGAAGCAGCGCGAAAACTTCTCGCTGAGGCCGGTTATCCCGCAGGAAAAAACTTTCCCCAGTTCCAATATCTTTTCAAGGCGGGCGAAACTGACAAAAAAATTGCGGTCGAACTTCAGGCGATGTGGCGCGAGCAACTGGGCATCCCCATGGAAATTCGACAAGCGGAATCAAAAGTTTATTACACGTCGTTACATGATATGGATTACGACGTGGGACGCAGCAGTTGGATCGGCGATTACAACGACCCGAACACGTTTCTCGACATGTTCATGAGCAACAACGGGAATAATTATACGGGCTGGAAAAATCCTAAATACGATGAACTCATCCGCGAAGGAAACCGGCAACTCGATCCAAAAAAGCGCGAGAAAATTTTGCAGCAAGCTGAAACACTTCTGATTCACGACGATTTGCCGATCACACCGATTTATTTTTACGCCGGAGTTTTGTTTTATCGAACGAACGAGGTGGACGGGATTTATTTCAACTTGCTGGATGAGCACCCGATTTTTTCCATTAAGAAAAAGAATCTAAACCGCAGAGACGCCGAGACGCAGAGAGAAAACAAAACTCCACGCGTCTCGGCGTCTCTGCGTTAATCAAATGTATTTTCTAAAGCGAACACTGCAAATGCTCCCCGTGCTGCTGATTGTCAGCTTCATTGGTTTCGTGCTCATTCACGCCATGCCGGGCGGGCCTTTTGATTCGGAACGCAAGCCCGCCTCCGAAGACATCGAGCGCAATTTAAAAGCAAAATTTCATCTCGATGAACCGGTTTGGAAACAATACCTCCGCTACCTTGGATTGGCGGGCGGTTCCTCTGGCTTGATCAACGGCGACCTCGGCCCTTCGCTGAAATATCGTAATCACAACGTCAACGACATCATCAAGCAATGCCTTCCCGTTTCCATGACACTCGGCGTGATGTCGTTTTGCTTTGCGATGTTCACTGGAATTCCGCTCGGCTGTTACATGGCATTACGACGTGGCGAATGGGGCGACCATCTCGGTGGTTTCATCGCGATGCTTTCGTTTTGTATTCCGAACATTGTCATCGCGCCGCTGCTGATCCTTTGGCTTGCGGTGAAATTACATTTGCTTCCCGTCGCTTTATGGGGTTCCCCCAGTCAAATGATTTTGCCCACAATTGTTCTCGGACTTTATTTTTCCGGACGAATCGCGCGTCTCATGCGCGAAGGTCTTTCCACGACGCTGCATTCTGAATTCGTCACAACGGCGCGTGCTAAAGGTGTCAGCGAGTCCGCCATTCTATGGAAACACGCTTTTCGTTTGGCAATTTTGCCAGTGGTTTCTTATTCCGGCCCGCTACTCGCCGATCTGCTCACTGGTTCCTTCGTGGTGGAAAATATTTTTCAAATTCCCGGCATCGGCGTGTTTTTCATCAACAGCATTTTCAATCGCGACCACACCATGACCGTCGGCTTGGTTCTAGTTTACGCCGCGTTGCTGCTCGTTCTCAATATGCTCGTCGATTTGAGCTACAGCCTTTTAGACCGGAGGGTTCGCTATGAGTGAGACGCTCCAACCGCCGAGCGCGGAATCGCTCTCAGTAAAGCGTTCCGCTCAAGAACATCTCAGTCCGAATCAACGGGCCTGGCGGCGATTCCGACGAAGCAAGCCCGCAGTCTTCAGCGCAATTTTTTTGATCGCGTTGCTCATATTGATTTTGGCGTGGCCGATGATTTCACATTACAAACCAGACGCCACGACCGACGCACAATTTCAACCCCCAACCTCACAACACTGGTTTGGAACCGATGTTCATGGACGCGATTTATTAACCCGAACTTTTTACGGCGCGCGCATTTCGTTGATTGTCGGGGCGGTCGGCGCCTTCGTCAGCTTGATCATCGGCGTGACTTGGGGAGCAGTTGCCGGTTACGTCGGCGGTCGCACCGACAACGCCATGATGCGCGGCGTGGATATTCTGTATGCGCTGCCATCGATCATCTTCGTCATCGTGTTGAAATCCGCATTTGAAAAAGATTTAAAAACGTGGCTTGCCCAACATTTTTCGATCACCACCGCTAATTATGCTTCGATGGTTTTTTTGTTCATCGGACTTGGCGCGGTGTCATGGCTGACCATGTCGCGCATCGTCCGTGGGCAGGTTCTCTCCCTGCGTTCCCGTAATTTTGTAGAAGCCAGCAAAGCACTTGGAGCCAGTCACGCGCGGATTTTGATCAAACACATTTTGCCAAACATTTACGGCATCATAATCGTTTATCTTACGCTGACCGTTCCGGCCATTATCCTCTACGAATCTT
>JBDSLX010000154.1:0-3416 GCA_039916145.1 Verrucomicrobiota bacterium
GGACCTCTTTGTGTCACCCTTGGGCAATGACGCGAATCCCGGAACGAAAAGCAAACCTTTCGCTTCGCTACAGCGCGCGCGCGATGTGGTGCGCGAACAAAAACAGACTAAACCAAATCGTGATTACACGGTTTTCCTGCGTGGCGGAACGTATCGCTTGAGTGAACCGGTTATCTTTTCTTTGCCTGATTCCGCTTCGGCTGGACATACGATTACCTACACTGCCTACGAGAAAGAAAAACCGGTTTTCAGTTCCGGCCTGCCGATAGATGGTTGGAGAAAAGAAGGAAAGTTTTGGGTCGCGGATTTGCCGCAAAATTTGAATCCATTTCGCACGCTCTACGACAGCACTGGACGTTTGCCTCGAGCTCGTGGGAAAGCATTTTCGCCAACGCGCGATTTTAAAACCGGCCAGGGTGTTGATAAATTTACGCTGCACTTTCCGGAAGGCGCGTTGAAGAATTGGCAAAACCTTGACGACGCGGAACTCGCCATTCGTCCGAATTTCGGTTGGATTTTCAATCTGTTGCCACTCGCATCCGTGGACGAAAAACTTCTCGTAGCGAAGACCAAAATTCCGGCGAGTTATCCCATGCTGCAAGTGCGTTGGGGATTGCGTGATGTGAATTCCAATGGAACCGCGTGGGTTGAAAATGTTTTGGATGTTCTGGATGAACCCGGCGAGTGGGTTGTCAATTCGCATGAACACAAAATCTATCTCCTGCCGCGCGGCGAAAAACCGGAATCAATCGAAGCGCCACAACTGACCGAACTGATTCGCGTCGAGGGCAAAATCAATTACGAAGGGCAGCAGGATGAACCGGTGCGTGGTTTGATGTTTCGCGGGCTTTCATTCACGCGAGGTGATCGCTGGCCATGGGAGAAGGACCGCAACGGTTCAACGCTGCAACACGATTGGGAAATGTTCGATCGCCCGACGGCTATGGTTCGGTTGCGTGGCGCGGAGAAAATAGCTTTTGAAAAATGCCGTTGGTTCGAAAGCGGGGGCGCGGGCCTTCGGATGGATTTGCATGCGCAATCAAACCGCGTTTCTGATTCCGTTTTCGAACATCTGGGCGGCACCGGAATTCTTCTCGCGGGCTACGGGCCGGGAACGAAAGACGTGAACAAGCACAATGAAATTCTCCGCAATGATATTCATGACGTCGGCGAAATTCTCTGGCACGCGGCGGGAATCAGTGTCTGGCAAAGTGGCGAGAATCGCATCGCCTACAATCTCGTTCACGACGTGAATTACACGGCCATCACCGTGAGCGGCCGAATCAATTGGAACCGCGAAGGACGCGGTGATGGTTGGAAAACAATTCGTTGGAATGAAATTGAATCACTTGGAAACAATGCGCTAATTCCTGCACTAGGAAAACCGCGACCCGATTGGAAAGCCCGCGAACCCTTCCTGCACGGGCGCAACAATCTCGTCGAACGCAATGAAATTCATGACGTGATGAAAAAGCTTTGGGACGGCGATGCCATTTATGTTTCCGGCACGGGGCGCGGCAATCGCATTCGCGAGAATTACATTCACGACTGCATGTCATTCAACATGTGCGAAGGCATTCGCTGTGATGACGACCAGGATGAAACCATCATTGAGCGGAATGTCATTGTTCGAAATGGCGGCATGGGAACGGCGTTCACGAGCAAAGGAATCAATCACATCATTAACAACTTTGTAATCGATCCTACTGGTTTTTTCCAACATCGCGGCATCATTTCGCTGGAAGCTGTGCCGGTGAACGGATCAATTATCCAACGCAATATTCTGGTGGCAAGTGGGCCAAACCTAAAACCTTTTTACATGAAGAATCTACAAATCGGAATTGTTGGAAACACGCACCCACAATTCGACGAAACGAAAACTGACAATAATCTCTACTGGCACAAAACCGATACGGATTGGGCGGACAAACATCTGGCCGAAGCGCGACTGCAAGGCGCAGAGGAACACAGCCTGATTGGCGATCCGCTTTTTCGTGATCCTGAGAACGGCGACTTTAGATTCAAGTCGCATTCGCCCTCATCAAAACTCGGCATTGAACCGATTGATTTGCGAAACGTTGGCCTGCGGAAAAAATAATTCCGCTTCGTACGATTCAATTTTTTATTTCGCGAGCGCGGCTTCAATGCTCTCCGCCACTTTTTTAGCCAGCACTTGATAACCTTCAGCGGTGAAATGAACATTCTCTGGTATCTGAATTTTTGATAACTGCGGCAACGCGAAAGAATATAAGTCGTCAGTGACAATTTTATTTTCATCCATGATTTTCGCGGCGACCGCATTGTAAACCGGCACGTCGTCCGTGATGCGAGCGAGCTTTTTTGCCGGGCCGGGAACCGGCGTGGTGTTGGCCCAGATCAATTTCGCTTTCGTTGCCTTCAACTGCTGCACGATTTCGCGCAAATATTTTTCATACTCTTCCGGCGTCAAACGTCGTTTTCCCGCTTCCACCAATTTCAAATCGTGCAACCCGAAATTAAAATGGATCACATCCCATTTTCCATTGCCCAACCACAATTTCATTTTTGCCACTCCATTTGTGGTTGGCCCGCCGTTTTCAGGAATGCGATGAACGTTGGCTTTTTCCTTCAGCAAATTCTGAACAGGAGCGGTGTAACCAATGGAAATAGAATCGCCGACCAGCAAGACCCGGGGAAGTTTTGGGTTATCGTTCACCTTTTCAAAAGCAGGGTTTACAGGTTTTGTCGGTGGAACTTTTTCCTTCGGTTGCGCTGCAATAGAAAGCACAGACGCGAGAAACAAAGTAGCGATGATGGTAAATTTCATTTTGTGATAGGTTTGATTTCGTCCGAGAATAAGACTGGATTTTTTATGAGCAAATGAAAATCCGGCGCGTTTGAAAATGAAAGCGGCTTGTCTTCCTTTGCGCCTCCATCCATTTTCGCGATATGACCACCAAATGGTTTTCTCTTACCGCTCTTTTTCTAATATTCACCTACGGCAATTTGCAAGCAGCGGATCAAATCGTAAAACGTCCGAATTTTATTTTCATATTAGCGGATGACCTCGGATGGAGCGACCTCGGCTGTTACGGTCATCCACAACTTAAAACTCCGAACATTGATCGGCTGGCAAAAGATGGAACGCTCTTTACCCAATTTTATGTGAATGGCTCCGTCTGTTCGCCCAGTCGCTGCGCATTTTTCACCGGCCAATTTCCCGCGCGCCATAAAATTCACGGCCATTACGCAGAACATTCCATGAACGCCGCGCGCAGCATGAATAATTGGCTCGATCCCAAAGGGCCGAATGTCGCTGCGCTGCTAAAAAATGCAGGTTACGCCACGGCGCATTTTGGCAAATGGCATCTCGGCAGCGGAGAAGGCGCGCCGCCGCCCGCAGATTATGGCTTCGATGAAACCCGCACGGTCAATGC
>JBDSLX010000155.1:0-7765 GCA_039916145.1 Verrucomicrobiota bacterium
GTCGTCAATCTCGGCCTCTCGCCATTCCTCTATTGGTGGCATCGTCTCCCATTCATTCCGCTTTATTATTTCGCCGTTTTGTTCCTGACCATATCGAGTCTCCTCTTTCTTTTTATTCTGAATCACGTTTTAGACCGGCTTGCCGCCATGTTGCCGGATGAAACTTTGCGGCTTGAAACCAAACTATTCACGACGTTCAACCGCCGCGTGCTGCTGACCATTCCAATTTTGTTTTCAATTTATTTTGCGGCCACCTTCATTTCTCCCGTGCCGGAAACGCTCCGCATTATTTTGGATCGCGCCGACACGCAAGGTCTTTGGCTCGCCATTTTTTTAATCCTCATGCCGTTGGCCATGACCATGGCGCTGATCTGGAAAATTAAAGAAGTCGTCTTCACCAGTATTTTGGAAACAGACCGTTGAGTAGCGCGAAATCCCGTGTCGCGTTGTGCGGTGACTTTCTCAGTTGATTCGTTCCGCGATGGTAAATCGAAACATTCGCTTCTTCATCCAACGCACCGCAAGCAAATCGTAGAAGGAGGAAAAAAGCCGGTTCCAAACGCCGTAATTTGTTTTGCCCGCAAAACGTGGATTCGTGGAAATGGGAATTTCGGTGACGCTGAACCCCTCCATTTTAATTAACGTCGGCATGAACCGATGCATCCCTTTAAAGAATTTCAGGTCAACGATGCACTCGCGTTTGAACGCGCGAAAACAACAGCCCGAATCAGAAATGGTTTCGCCGCTGAGCAAATTACGAACGCCGTTGGCAATGCGCGAAGTGGCGACTCGAATGAATCCATCTCCTTTCGCCCGACTTTCCACACGTGAGCCGCAGACACAATCAAACTGTTTTAACGCCTCGATAAATTTTGGAAGATCGCGCGGGTCGTTCTGCATGTCGGCGTCGAGTGTCGCCAGAAACTTCCCGCGCGCCGCCTTCATTCCCGCCCAGAGCGCGGCGGATTGACCGGCGTTTTTTTGAAAACGTTGGACGCGAATGCGCAGATCTTTCGCCGCAAAATCTTTCAACATTTCCCACGAATTATCGCGGCTGCAGTCGTCGGTGATAACGATTTCGAAATCAATTTTTAGCGGCTCAAGCGATTCGCGAATTGCGCCGAGAAGCGTCGGCAGATTTCCCGCCTCGTTGTAACAAGGAAGAACAATGCTCAAAGTCGGCTCGAAACTCATCGGCAAAAGGAGAATCTAAATTGGGGGTTGGGTCAATTCACCAAACGATACCAATTATCGCGTTGATGCGGTTCGTAACCGAGTTCTTTGATGAGCCGTTGCATATCAGCGACGCCCATGCGGAAAGTTGTTCCCGCCTGCGAGACGACATTTTCTTCAATCATGATGCTGCCCAAATCATTCGCACCATACTTCAACGCGATTTGCCCAATCTCCTGCCCTTGCGTGACCCAGGAACTTTGGATGTTCGGGATATTATCGAGATAAATTCGCGAGAGCGCCTGCATCCGCAAATATTCGTGCGCGCCAACCGTCGGCGCTTTGAGCTTCGTGTGTTCAGCTTGGAACGTCCACGCAATGAACGCCGTGAAACAACGTGCTGCCAGCGTCTCGCTGGCAGAATCTTCATTCGTCGCGCCAACTGCCAGCGAGACGCTGGCAGCACGTTGACTCGACTTGTCCTGCTGCGCCCGAACTCGCTCCAAATGTTCGATGCGCTCCTCAACCGTTTCAACATGGCCAAACATCATCGTCGCTGTGGAAGCGAGACCAAGCCGATGCGCCACGTCCATCACGTTCAACCATTCGTCGCTCATCGCTTTCAATGGCGCGATTCGTTGGCGCACGCGATCCACCAGAATTTCCCCGCCGCCACCGGGAATTGAGCCAAGCCCAGCCTTCACGAATTCGCGAATAATTTCCTCAACCGGTTTTTGAAAAATTTCCTGAAAATGCACGAACTCGCTCGGACTGAACCCGTGAATATTGATCTGCGGAAATTTCGTTTTGATATGCGAAAGCAAATCGAGATACCACTGTATCGAAAGTTTCGGATGATGCCCGCCCTGCATCAAAATCTGCGTGCCGCCAAGCGCGATGGTTTCCTCAATTTTTTTATCTATCTCATCGTGCGTGATGACGTAGGCATCGTCATCTTTCTCGACGCGATAGAACGCGCAGAATTTGCAATAGACGTTGCAGACGTTGGTGTAATTAACGTTGCGATCAACGATGTAGGTGACGATTTCGTTTCCGCGTCCGTCGAACGCAGGCGCTTTCGCAAGTTGCCGACGGCGATCCGCCAGCGCGCCGAGTTCTTCCAGTGGCAAATGATAAAGGCGCAACGCTTCGGCGGCATCAATGCGTTTTCCATCCCAAACTTTTTGCAGCAACTCGTCCAATGACGCGTCGTAAATCACGTTGCAATGTTAGCGTCAGCTGATCACAACGTAAAACCAGAAAAACCGCGTGGCGTAATCTGTTCAGGCGAGCCAATCTTGCAATGTCGCGAAATCTTTCCCGAACGCTTCCGCCAAAACTTTTTTTTCCCTGCTGTGATCCAAATATTCGACGTGCAACGAAATCGGCCCGGTGAAATTGGCTTCTTTCAACATTGGAAAAAACTTTTTGTCCACCATCCCTTCGCCGAGCGGAACGTTTTTCACTTTCGCGTTTTCCCAGACAAAATCTTTCACAAAAACCGCGCCGATGTGGGATTTCACGAGATTGAATTGCAGCGGCCAGCTCAGTCCTCCTTCGACGGTCGCGTGGCGAATGTCGTAGGCCAATGCGATTTCTTTCGGGGCAAAATCTTTGATGAGGCTGTAAATATCCCAAAGCGGCGCGCCAACCATTTTATCGCCCGCATGATTTTGATACAATGCCGTCAAACCGAGTTCGCGATTGAGCGCGGCGAGTGTTTTTAATTTCGGGCGAATCGCTTCGATCTGTGGCAGAATCGGTTTTTCCAAATCGTAACGATACCAATTCATTCGATAACGTTTCACGCCAAGTTTCGCCGCCGTGCGCAAAACTTTTTCGGCATGGGGCGAATCGACACTGTTAATGCCGGAAGTCAGGACGGTCATTTCCAGCCCGCGTTTTTTGAGCGCGGCAATGAAACGTGGCAAATCCTCTTCCACCTTTTCCGGCAAAACGTGTCCACCCGGACGCACGGCTGCTTCAATACCGCTGAATCCAATTTCCGCAAGAAGTTCGGCAAGTTCGTCAAAACTCAGGAACTGCAAAGGTTTTTCAAACGCGCAGAGGTTTCGTCGCGTGGCCGCGCGGGCGAGTTTTGCATTTTGCGCGAACAGCGAAACGGGTTGCGTCATCAGCAAAGGCGAAGCAGCCGCCGCGCTCGTGAGAAATTTTCGTCGAGTCATTTTCATATTAAAAAAACCGGAGTGAATATAGATCAGCGTCCTTCATCACAAAGCGAAGGCGAACGATTTTTTCAGCAAGTTTGTGAACATCCGGGCCGCTCGTCCATGCGACGACGCGATCAATTTCATCGCCGCTCATCTCCGGGCAATCGGCGAGCTCGTAACCCGGAATGGGTTCGCCATTTTCATCCTGAATTTCCACGCGCACTCCGCCTGCCGCGCTCGTCGCAAAATTGATTTCCAATTTACCGCCGGAAAATTTGAACGGTTTCGTCAGCAATTCGCCGCCGGCATAGGGAGCATTCACCGAAATAAAACCGTCCGTGCGCAACGTATATCGGGCCAGGTGCGCCGAGGGTTGCGCGTAATGCGAGCCGCGATAGATAAACATCTCGCGCGCATTTGCAGGAACGACGCCAAGCGCGGGCGTGTTGTCGCGAGCAATCCAATCCTCAGCCGTCGATCCCGGGCGAATGAACGCTTCGAGAAAACTCCGTTCGTAATGATTCCCGCCGCGTGTCGTCATGAAAATCGAATCGCTGGAGGAATTGCGATACTTGGGATTATCCACGAGTGATTTGGCTTCGACGGCGGACACAGCGACTTTTCCAGGGAACCATCTTTTCGCCAGCGCAATGTAAATATGCGGCGCGCGAAAATAGGGATGCGTGCCGTTCGTATAAAGTTCTTCCGGCGGCGTGTCGCCAAATTCCATGTCAACGTCTTGATCCCAGTTAATAAAATCCTTGCTCGTCGTTCGCGAAATCCAGCGACATCCCTTGCCATCAAATTTTTTGTAGGTGCGATAGTAGCAGACGTATTGTTTCTCCGCCGCTGACCAGAACGCGACGTTTTGCGAATCGAAAATGCCATTCGTAAAAACCGGTCCCGGCTGCATTTTACTCCAGTGAATTCCATCGGGCGATTTGAAAGCGTACAAACCGCCCTTCATATAACCTGCGACCGCTTTGTATTTCTCATCAACTGAAACTTTTGGCCGCCCATCGAGAAACGGACTAAAATTGTGCGCGAAAGGTTCATCGGTGAAAACGACATTATTGTCACGCGTCCCGGCAACTTCAAACAAGCCGAGGTTCGGTTTCGTCCAGTTGATTCCGTCCTTCGATTCCGCGTAGCAAGTGCTGTCACCGATGCCGTCTTTGATTGCGACCGGCAACCCGCGATACCACATCCGATAGAGTTCCCCGTCTTTGATGACCGTGAAGTAGCACGAGAAACCGCCTTCCCACGGCTTGTCGAATTTGATTGCGACCCCTTCGCGACGCGGTTCGTGCATTTTCAATTTTGCGTTCTGCAATTTCTCGATGAGAAAATGATCGACGAACAATTCGCGGCGCGACCCAAGTTCAGTGATCTCGGCAAAAGTTGTGGTCGAACCGGCGACGTAAAGCAAAAATCCGGCGAGGCGAATTGCAAAAGAGGTGCGACGCATAAATTTTTCGTGAGGCAGATCGTTTTTATTCAACCGAAAACTTCACCAATATAAATCAGCAATCTTTCGCGAGACTTCGGCATCTTTGGCGCCACGACGATTGATGAGAATGATAACCGTTATTTTCTTTTCAGGAAATCGATCCAATTCCGTCGAAAATCCGCAAGTGCTGCCATAATGCCAGATGCGATCTGTGCCACGATGTTTGCTGATGAACCAACCGAATCCGTAACCGCTCCCTTCAATGTCCGACTGCGCAGACAATGCCGTGAATGCCTCTTTCAACTTTTTCCGACTGACGAGTTTTTCGGTGTAAAGCGCCTGATCCCATTTGTAAAGGTCGGCCAGGGAAGAATAAACGCCGCCATCGCCGAGCACCGCGCTGGTCAAACTTTGATCGCTGAATTCAAATCCGTCATTCGTTTTCGCATAACCAAAAGCGCGATTGGGCACGACAGAAATTCCCGGTTCATAGGCCAGACTGTTGGTCATGCCGAGCGGTTGAAAAATATTTTCTTTGAGAAACGTCGCGAACTTCTGGCCGGAAACAACTTCGACAATGAGCGAAAGAAATGAATAACCGGTGTTGCTGTATTGGAATTTTTTACCGGGCGAAAATTCCAGATGATCTTGTTGTCGCAAAATCCAAAGCACGTCGCGGTCGCTCAGAGGAATCGTCGTTCCGACTGGCAATCCCTCTTCGTAATCCAACAAACCGGAAGTGTGCGTGAGCAAATGGCGAATAGTAATTTCTTTTCCGTAATCAGGAAATTCTGGAAAAAATTTCGTCATCTTGTCTTCCAATGAAAGTTTCCCACGCTCGGCCAAAATCATAATCGCCATCGCAGTGAACTGTTTTGTCACCGAAGCAAGGCGGAAGTTGGTATTCGTGGAACACAGAATTTTGTCGGCAAGAATTGCCAGGCCATAACCTTTGGCAAAAACGGGTTTGCCCTCTTTGATTACCATCACCGCCGCTCCCGGCGAATTGGTTCGATCGAATTCGGCGAACAGGGCATCAATCGTTTTCTCAGGCTGGCTCATCGCGGAGAAACTGAACGAAAAGAGCGCGAGAAAGGCAAACAAACGTTTCATGTTGCAATCGAAACCGAACCAACGTGGAAGAGCAATTTCATTTCACCGGAGTCGGGACACTGCTTGGCGCCCGCATCTTTTGTTCAATCCTTGCGTCAGATTCGCGCGAGGATTATTGAGTCTGGATGCTCAACCTCATTCTCCGCAAACGAGAGTTCGTTGGAGCAATCGCACTTTTTTTCCTCGCGATTTCTGTTCTTCCGATTGTAGCCGCCGAACCCATTCGCGTCGCAAATCAGTTTCTGCAAGTCGCGCTGGACGCAAAAGATGGTCGCATCGTGGAATTGATCGACCTCCGATCGAGACAAAATCAAATCGGCGGCACAGAGAATCGAATCGCGCTTTGGGAAATTGAAATCATTTCCAGGACAAATCGCAGCCAGATATCGCCTGCCGAGGCCAAATCATTTCGCTGGGAAAATCTTCGTAGTGAAGAACCTGGCCTCCGTTTGATTTGGGAACGATTTGATCTAGCGACTGCGCCTGATTTGCGTGTGGAAGTTTCGATCCGATTGGAAAAAGGTTCAACCTCGAGCCGGTGGAATATTGCCGTTGAAAGCATGGGCGCACTAACATTGAGCCAAGTTCATTTTCCACGCATCAGCGGATTGCAAAAGCGTGAAAATGAATTTCTGGCCGTCCCGGTCTGGCTCGGACAAAAGGCCGCCAATCCGCGTCAACTTCTGGCCGGCGCAGACAAAAAGGGTGCGCGTTTGGAATGGTATTATCCGGGGTTGCTTTCGCTGCAATGCCTCGCGTTCTATCAGGAAAATGGTTTGGGATTTTATGCCGCGTGCGATGACACCAATGCTTTGCGAAAAAGTTTTGCGTTCTGGGGCGACGCCAACGGCGACGTGAATTATGAGATGATTCATTTGCCTGAAAACTCAGTTCCACCGATTCAACGTTATGTGCCTCCCTACTCCGCCATCGTCGGAACTTTTCACGGCGATTGGACGACGGCGGCGGAGCGTTATCGAAGTTGGGGAACGAATCAGGTTTGGGCGAAGGAAAGTCGTTTGCAAAAAGGCGCGACACCAAAGTGGGTTTCGGAAACCGGGATGTGGGTTTGGAATCGCGGATACTCAGAAAATGTTTTGGCTCCGGCGATGGAGTTGCAAAAAAAAATCGATTTACCGGTGAGTGTCTTTTGGCATTGGTGGCACGGCTGTGCTTACGACACTGGTTTTCCAGAATATTTGCCGCCACGCGAAGGAGCAGAGTCGTTCAAACAAGCCGTGGCGCGTGCGCAAAAGCAAGATGTTCGCGCCATCGTTTACATGAACCAACGGCTTTGGGGCATGACGACGAAGAGCTGGACGAACGAAGGTGCGGAATATTTCGCGGTGAAAAATTCCAGCGGAAAAGTCCATCCCGAAGTCTATAACGTTTTCACCAAACAACCTTGCGCCTCGATGTGCATGGACACTTCATTCTGGCGAAATAAATATGCGGGACTCGCCGTTGAAGCGTTCAAGGATTTAAAAGTCGATGGCATTTACATGGATCAGGCTTGCAGCAGTCTGGCGTGTTACGATTCCAATCACGGACATCCACTCGGCGGCGGCGCTTATTGGATGGATGGGTTCAGGAAACTTTCCACCGACATTCGCGAACGTTGTGGCGAGAAACGCAAAGTTGCACTCGCGGGCGAAGGCTGCGGCGAAGCGTGGTTGCCGTATCTGGATTTGATGCTGGCGTTGCAAATTGCCAAAGAACGTTATTCAAATCCAAACGACGCCTGGGAAGTCATTCCGTTTTTCTCGGCGGTCTATCATCCCTACGCCGTTCTCTACGGGAATTATTCTTCGCTCACGATGCCGCCTTACGACGATTTGTGGCCAAAAGAATTCGCGCC